>JAVEDQ010000147.1 GCA_030840885.1 Frankiaceae bacterium | reverse complement strand
GCCGGTCGCCTGCTCGTAGGCGATGACCGCCTCGAGGCGCCCGTCGGTGATGGCGACGTCGAGGACCATGAACTCGTTGAAGAAGTTGACGTCCCGCTTGACGCACTGCTGGTACAGGGTCTGGAGGATCATGTGGCCGGTCCGGTCGGCGGCGAAGCAGCTGCGGCGCACCGGGGCCTTGCCGTGGTCCCGGGTGTGGCCGCCGAAGCGCCGCTGGTCGATCCGTCCTTCCGCGGTGCGGTTGAACGGCAGCCCCATCTTCTCGAGGTCGAGGACCGCGTCGATGGCCTCCTTGCACATCACCTCGGCGGCGTCCTGGTCGACGAGGTAGTCGCCGCCCTTGATCGTGTCGAAGGTGTGCCACTCCCAGTTGTCCTCCTCGACGTTGGCCAGGGCGGCACACATGCCGCCCTGCGCCGCGCCGGTGTGGGACCGGGTGGGGTAGAGCTTCGTCAGCACGGCGGTACGCGCGCGCTTGCCGGACTCGAGGGCGGCGCGCATACCGGCACCGCCCGCGCCGACGATCACGACGTCGTACTGATGGACCTGCACGGAGCGGGACAGCGGCATCGCGTCAGCCGATCGTCGGGTCGAAGGTGAAGATCACAAGGGTGCCGAGCATGAGCACCAGGACCGCTGAGCTGTACAGCAGCATCTTGAGCCAGAACCGGGTCGGCGCCCGCTCGGCGTAGTCGTTGATGACGGTCCGCAGCCCGTTCGCGCCGTGCAGCTCCGCCAGCCAGAGCATCAGCAGGTCCCAGGTCCGCCAGAACGGCGAGGACCAACGACCGGCGACGAAGCCGAAGTTGATGCGCTGCACGCCGCCGTCGAGCACGTTCATGATCAGCAGGTGGCCCAGGACCAGGACGATCAGGGCCAGGCCCGAGAGGCGCATGAACAGCCAGGCGTAGAGCTCGAAGTTCGTCTTGCTCCGCTGGCCGGACGGGCGCTGCCGACGGGTCCGCGGGTCCTCGATGACGGTCCGGCCGGGGGGCGGGACCTGGGTGGTCGCCATGTCACGCGCTCCCGAACATCGACTGCAGGGTGTGCAGCATCATGAAGTAGAAGCCCGGCACCATGATCACGACCCAGACGGCGACGACGGCGTAGAGCATCTGGCTCTGGTAGCGGGTGCCCTTCTCCCAGAAGTCGATCAGCATGACCCGCAGCCCGTTGAGCGCGTGGTAGAGCACCGCCCCGACGAGGCCGACCTCCATGAGGTTGACGATCGGGTTCTTGTAGGTGTCGATGACCGAGTCGTAGGACGCCGGCGACACCCGGACGAGCGCGGTGTCGAGGACGTGCGCGAAGAGGAAGAAGAAGATGAGGACCCCGGTGACGCGATGCGCCACCCAGGACCACATTCCTTCGCGACCGCGGTACAGCGAGCCGGCCGGCTTGGCCATCAGGCCTCCGTTGATCGTGGACGCCCGATAACGATGCCTTCACTGTACGAGCGTGGGGGTCTGACAGGTGATGCACACGACGGGAAGCCGGCGTCTCGACGGTCACACGCTTTGGGCCACAATCGGATGCAGGCCACAATCGGATGCTGGTCAGCGGGTGGCGAACGACGAGAACAGCCCGGTGAGCGTCGGCTGCGAACCGTCCCAGGCGGCGGCCGGGGTCTGCCAGTAGAGCGTGTAACCGGTGCCGGCGGCGACCAACCCGCGGTCGACGGCGCGCAGTGCGCTGCCGGCCAGTTCGAAGCGGAACTCCCAGTCGGCGGCGCGGCTGCCGTCGCCGCCGTCGGTGGGGGTCATCGCCACCCGCGCGTAGTTGCTGACCCGCGGCACGAGCGACTGCTCCTGCGACTCCCAGTCCCGGAGCACCGACACCGGCGCCGTGCTGGAGGTCTGGACGTGCAGGTAGCTGCCGGTGCCGGGTTCGACGAAGTCGACGCCCTGCTCGCCGAGCCGGGTCTGCCGCCAGTTCGTCGGGTGGGCGACCGACCAGCCGGCCGGGTCGCGGTAGCGGACCCAGCCCGCCGGAGTGGGGGCGGTGTCGGCGGTCGCGTCGAAGGCGACCGGCTGCGGGCTCGCAGGGACGGCCGATCCGCTCGCCGCCGGCTGGGCGACGGTCCCGCCACCGGAACCCGCGCCGCGGAGTTGCGTCACGACCAGTGCGGTCACGGCGAGGGCGGCCACGAGCGCGAGGACGACCAGCGCCAGGACTCCGAGGCGGGCGCGACGCGGCCGCCGCCGACGCCGGGGCGCACCGGCGTCGGGGGCTCCTGCTGCAGCGGCTGCCAGCGGATCCGATGCCGGAGCCGGGGCGGAGGTGGCCGCGAAGGAACTGGTCCGGGACAGCTCGTCGACGTCGGCTGACCCCGACCCCGATCCCGATGCCGATCCCGACCCCGCGCTGGCGGTCCCGGGAGCAGTCCCGGCGGTCATCGTGGATGTCCCAGCCACGACCTTGCCGGCCGCGACGCCGAGCAGATCGGTGGCGGCGTCACCTGGTCCGGGGCCGTCATGCCCTGGGCCGTCATGTCCGGCGTCGTCCAGGCCGGGGGAGCGCGTGGGGTCCAGCAGCAGCCGGCCGAGATCGGGCCCGGCGACCTCCACCAACCGGCGCCGCACCTCGGCGGCATCGGGCCGGTCCTGCGGTTCGGCGTCGAGCAGGTCGGCGAGCAGCGGCTCGAGCGCGCCGGCCCGCTCGGCTGGTCGGCGTCGGCCCTCGACGACCGCGGTCAGCACGGCCAGCGGGTGCTCACCCTCGTACGGGGGTTTTCCCTCGACCGCTGTGTACAGCGTCGCGGCAAGGCCCCACAGGTCGCTCGACGGTCCGCCGGACTCGCCGCGCGCCCGCTCCGGAGGGAGGTAGGACGGCGACCCCAGCAGCACGCCCGTACTGGTCAGGCTGGCGTCACCCGCACTGCTGGCGATACCGAAGTCGGTCAGCCGGGGACGTCCGTCGTCCTCGATCAGCACGTTGCCCGGCTTCACGTCCCGGTGCTGGATGCCCGCCCGGTGCACGGCCGCGAGGGCGGCGAGCAGGTCGAGACCCACCCGTGCCGCCTGCTGGGGGCTCAAAGTCTGTTCGCGGATGCGGGCGGCGAGCGTCTGCGCCTCGACCAGCTCGAGGACGATCCACGGCCGGTCGCCGTCCTCGACGACGTCGAACACGGTCACCAGAACCGGGTGCCGCACCGCGGCGGCCGACCGGGCCTCGCGGAGCACCCGTTCCCGCTGCACCCGGCGTTCCTCGTCGTCGAGCGTCGAGGGAAGGTGCACCTCCTTGACCGCGACGAGCCGGCGCAGCAGCACGTCCTCGGCCCGCCACACGGTGCCGGCTCCACCCCGCCCGATGACCGAATGCAGGGCGTATCGGTCGCCGATGCGACGACCCACACCGGGGGCGGACTCGATCGACACCTGTCCTGGATACCCCAGCGCGAGACGAGGGCACGTGACGGCAGCCGTCGTCACACCTGATGTGAGGCGAGCGGGGTGGGGCGACCGGGGTGAGGCGACCGGAGTGAGGTGATCGGCGCATCACGCCGAAGGGCCCTGCCCGCAGTGCGGACAGGACCCTTCGGCGCCAGAAGCCAGGTCAGGCTCGGACGGTCAGCTGAACATCCGCAACGCCCAGGCGGTGCCGCCGCCGACGACGCCGTCGGCAGTGAGACCGTTGCGGGCCTGGAAGTTCTTGACCGCGCCGGCGGTGCCGGCGCCGAAACTGCCGTCGACCACGACGTTGTAGCCCTTGGCGCGCAGCGCAGACTGCAGCGTCTTGACCTCGCCGTTGTTCATGCCCTGCCGCAGCGGCCAGGCGAACAGGCCGGGCCGGACCTGGTAGCCCCTCATCGTGCCGCCGTCACCGACCCACTCCCAGTGCCAGGCTTCATTGGTCAGGATCGGGTTGATGAAGCCGAAGCGGCCGGCGTTGGCCTTGAGCCACTTGTATCCGGAACCGTTGGTCGGCATCCCGCCGGAGGAGTCGTGGATGTCGGCGGCCTTGCCCCAGCCGTGGTTGCTCGTGCCGGGGACGGCGGCGTTGCCGCACTTGCCGACGTTGCACCACCAGGTACGCCAGTAGACCTGACCCGCGTAGTCGCGGTAGCAGTCGGCGAAGACGAGGTTGACGCCGGCCTTGCGGGCGGCGAGGGCCATCGCGGTCGCCGGGCCGGTGGCCTGGGACCAGAAGCGGCAGGAGCCCGAGTAGTTGCTGAGCTTCGCCACCGGCAGGTTGCCGTTGGTGACGCCGACTGGCTTGGTCGGCTTGTTGTAGCCGTTGATCGGGTTGATCCCCGAGGGGGCCGGAGGAGCGCAGGCCGATGCGGCGAGGGTGACACCGACGGCCACGGCCACCAGTGGTGCAGCGATGCGCTTCTTCCAGCGAGACAGCATGCGTCGAGACAGCATGAGACGGCCCCCTTCTTGTCGGCTTTGGGCGCGGCCGAGCGCGGGTCGGCCGTCGTTGCGTGACGCCACTCGGCAGGCACGCGGAGCCGCCGCCCGGGGGGCGACCGATCAGCGGCACCGCTACCGGGCGGCCGTTGTTGTAACTGCGGCTTCGGACGCGTGGGGGAACCCCTTGAGCCGGACGGACGGCTCGTAAACGCACGTTCACCCGGACGGAGCAGCGACACGCGGGGCCGGA
>JAVEDQ010000142.1 GCA_030840885.1 Frankiaceae bacterium | reverse complement strand
ACCTCGGTGCGCACCGAGAAGTGCGACCGGTCCTCGACGAGCTCGACGGCCTCGGCCGTCTTCGGCTCGTAGAAGCTCGGCCAACCGGTGCCGGAGTCGAACTTGGTGGACGAGTCGAACAGCTCTGCACCGCACGCGCCGCAGTGGTAGGTGCCGTCGGACTTGTCGAAGTTGTACTCGCCGGTGAAGGGCGGCTCGGTCGCGGCCTGACGGAGCACCTTGAACCGGTCGCCCGGCAGCTGCTCGCGCCACTCGTCGTCGCTCTTGGTGACCTCGTAGCTCATGCCGTCCACGCTATTCCTGTTGTGCGGCCGATGGCCGCCGTCGGTGGACCTGCTCCGGAATACGTCCCGCCATCCCATCGCTTCAGCGTAGGACCGCCGCGCCCGGAGACCAACCGGCGCAGGCGGACCCGCGTTTTGATCAGCACCACCGAGGAGGACGCATGGCCAGCGTGGCACTCACCGCCGACACCTTCGAGCCGACCGTCGAGAACCCGGGCGTCGACTCCGGGATCGTGCTGGTCGACTTCTGGGCCAGCTGGTGCGGACCGTGCCGGAACTTTGCGCCCATCTTCGAGAAGGCCGCCGAGACCCACACCGACGTCGTGTTCGGCAAGGTCGACACCGAGGCCGAACAGGCACTCGCCGGCGCCGCGCAGATCAGTTCGATCCCGACGCTGATGGCTTTCCGCGACGGCATCCTCGTGTTCCGCCAGCCCGGCGCCCTGCCCGCCCCGGCGCTCGAGTCCGTCATCGAGAAGGTCCGTGAGCTCGACATGGACGACGTCCGGCGCTCCGTCGCCGAGCAGGCCAGCCAGGCCTGAGTCGTCCTGGAAGTTGATCAATTCGGATCTTGAGCGTCAACCTGCAGGTGGAGCCGTGAAGATCCGAGTTGATCGTCGGGTCCGAAGTCAGGACGAGTTGGACATGACCCGGTAGCAGTCGTAGACGCCCTCGATGTGGCGCACCGCGTTCAGCACGTGGCCGAGGTGCTTCGTCTCACCCATCTCGAAGGTGAAGCGGCTGACCGCCACCCGGTCGCGCGTGGTGGTGACCGACGCCGAGAGGATGTTGACGTGCTGGTCGGACAGCACCCGCGTCACGTCCGACAGCAGGCGGGTGCGGTCGAGCGCCTCGACCTGGATGGCGACGAGGAACACCGACGCCGTCGTGGGCGCCCACTCGACGGCGACGACCCGACCGCTCTCCGCGGTCTGCAGGGCCATCGCGTTCGCGCAGTCGGCGCGGTGCACCGAGACGCCGTTCCCTCGGGTGACGAAGCCGAGGATGGCGTCGCCCGGCATCGGCGTGCAGCAGCGGGCGAGCTTGATCCAGACGTCGCTCGCCCCGGTGACGACGACGCCGGGGTCACCGGTGGCGCGCGGCTTGCGCTTGTTCGGCAGCGCCGTCTCGGCGATGTCCTCGACCGCGCCTTCCGGCCCGCCGAGGGCCTGGACGAGGCGCTGCACGACGTGCTGGGCGCTGACGTGACCTTCGCCGACCGCGGCGTAGAGCCCGGAGACGTCGGGGTAGCGCAGCTCGGTGGCTAGCGTCGGGAGGTACTCGCCGGCCAGCAGCCGCTGGATCGGCAGCCCCGACTTGCGCATGGCGCGGACGATCGCCTCACGACCGTCCTCGATGGCGTCCTCGCGCCGTTCCTTTGCGAACCACTGCCGGATCTTGGTGCGGGCCCGCGACGACTTGACGAACATCAGCCAGTCGCGCGTGGGCCCGGCGGTCGGGGACTTGGAGGTGAAGACCTCGACGTTGTCACCGTTCTCGAGCGTGCTCTCCAGCGGCACCAGACGGCCGTTCACCTTCGCGCCGATACATCGGTGACCGACCTCGGTGTGCACCGCGTAGGCGAAGTCGACCGGGGTCGCCTCGCTGGGCAGGCTGACCACGTCGCCCTTCGGCGTGAAGACGAAGACCTCGCTGGCCTGCAGATCGAAGCGCAGGCTGTCGAGGAACTCGCCCGGGTCGGACGTCTCCTTCTGCCAGTCGAGGATCTGGCGGAGCCACTCCATCTGCTCGCCGCGGGCGCCGGGGGCGCCGGCGCGGGGCCGATCGGTCGGCGCGGTGCGGTCGCGCTCCTTGTACTTCCAGTGCGCCGCGATGCCGTACTCGGCGCGGTTGTGCATGTCGACGGTGCGGATCTGAAGCTCGACGGGCTTGCCCTCCGGCCCGATGACCGTCGTGTGCAACGACTGGTACATGTTGAACTTGGGCATCGCGATGTAGTCCTTGAACCGGCCCGGGACGGGCTGCCAGTTCGCGTGGATCGTGCCCAGCGTCGAGTAGCAGTCGCGGACCGAGTCCACGAGGATGCGGATGCCCACTAGGTCGTAGATATCGGTGAAGTCGCGCCCACGCACGATCATCTTCTGGTAGATCGAGTAGTAGTGCTTGGGTCGCCCCTTCACCGTCGCCCGGATCTTCGCGTCGCGCAGTTGGGTCGTGACCTGCTGGCTCACCTGCGCCAGGTAGCTGTCCCGGCTGGGCTGCCGTTCGCTGACCAGCCGCACGATCTCCTCGTACCGCTTCGGGTACAGGGTCGCGAAGGCCAGGTCCTCGAGCTCCCACTTGATCGTGTTCATGCCGAGGCGGTGCGCCAGCGGCGCGAACAGCTCGAGCGTCTCCCGTGCCTTCTTCTCCTGCTTGTGCACCGGCATGAAGCGCAGCGTCCGCATGTTGTGCAGCCGGTCGGCGAGCTTGACCACGAGCACGCG
>JAVEDQ010000138.1 GCA_030840885.1 Frankiaceae bacterium | reverse complement strand
CCGGCGGTCGCGCCCGAATGCCTTGCTCGTCACCTTCGGGCCCGGGGGGTACTGCCGTCGCTTGTACTCGGCGACGTCGACGAGCCGGACCACGCGCTCGACCGTCTCCTTCGCGTGGCCGGCGGCCAGGAGCTGCTCGTAACCCATGTCCCGCTCGACGTAGCCGTCGAGGACGGCGTCGAGCTCGTCGTAGTCGGGCAGGCGGTCGCTGTCGAGCTGACCGGGGGCGAGCTCGGCCGACGGTTCCTTCTCGATGATCGCCACCGGGATCGGTTCGGTCTCGCCGCGACGGGCGGCCTCGCCGTTGCGCCAGCGGGAGAGAGCCCAGACGGCGGTCTTCGGCAGATCCTTGATGGGCGCGTACCCGCCGGCGCTGTCGCCGTAGAGAGTGGAGAACCCGGTCGCGAGCTCGCTCTTGTTGCCCGTCGTCAGGACCAGGTGGCCCTCGGCGTTGGAGAGCGCCATGAGCGTCGTGCCGCGCACCCGGGCCTGGAGGTTCTCCTCGGCCAGTCCGGAGAGCGAGAGCAGTTCCTGGTAGGCGTCGACGACGGCCGCGATGGGCACCGACCTGTGCTGCGTGCGCTGTCGACGCGCCAGGTCGTCGGCGTCGCTGACCGAGTGCTCGGAGGAGTACGCCGACGGCATCGCCACCGTGTGCACCTGCTCCGCACCGAGGGCGTCGACGGCGAGGGTCGCGACCAGCGCCGAGTCGATGCCGCCGGACAGGCCGAGCACGACCGACGGGAAGCCGTTCTTGCGGACGTAGTCGCGGGTGCCCGTCAGGCAGGCCGCGTAGAGCTCGGCCTCGTCGCTCAATCGGTCGGCCACCGGCGGGTCCAGCATCTCGCGGTCGGGCCGCGCATCACCCGCGAGCACGGTCCGGCGGACCGCCATCGTCGTCCCGTCGTCGGCGGGCACGGATGCCGGCGGCTCGTCGTCGCTACCGGCCGCGCAGTCGACGTCGACCACGAGCAGGCCTTCGGTGAACTGGCCGGCCCGCGCGACGAGGTCCCCGGCGGCGTCGACGACGAGGGAGCCGCCGTCGAAGACCAACTCGTCCTGGCCGCCGACGAGGTTCACGTAGGCCAGCGGTGCGCCGGCCTCCTTCGCACGGCGGGCGGCGAGCTCGTCGCGGGTGTGGGCCTTGCCCCGCTCGAAGGGGGAGCCGTTGATGCAGACGACCAGCCCGACCCCGGCCGAGCGCGCGACGGCGATGGGCCCGCCGTCCTGCCAGAGGTCCTCGCACACGGTCAGACCGATGTCGACGCCGTGCAGCCGGACGACCGGGAACTTGTCACCGGGCACGAAGTAGCGGTACTCGTCGAAGACGCCGTAGTTCGGCAGGTGGTGCTTGGCGTACTCGGCGACGACCTCCCCGCCGAACAGCACGGCCGCGGCGTTCTGCGGCTCGCCGGCGGGCCGGCCCAGGCGGGGGGTCGGTTCGTCGGCGCGGTCGAGGTAGCCCACGACGACAGCGATGTCGCCGGCACCGTCGTCGGCCAACTGGGCGGCGAGCTCCCGGAGCTTGCGCTTCGCGGCGTCGGCGAACGAGCGCCGCAGCACGAGGTCCTCCGGCGGATAGCCGGTCAGCGACATCTCCGGGAAGGCGACGAGGTCGGCGCCCTGGTCGCGAGCGCGAGCGACCTCCCGGCGGACGACGTCGGCGTTGCCGTCGAGGTCACCTACGGCGACGTCGACCTGGGCGAGGGCGATCCGCAGCGGCGGCATGGCCGAAATCTACGTGGCGCGACTGCTCCGTCGACCACCCTCAGCGGGACGTCACGCCACGACGTCCGGCATCAACGGAGTGACCCGCCGAAGGATCCGTTCGTGCCGGGCCGACCGGTGCTCGGACGACGAACGTGTCCAGCGGATGCGGCAGCCGCAACGGCCGGCCCGGCATCGCTGCCGCGCGCAACGCCTCGACGACGAGCGCGTGCAGTTCGTCGGGCAGGACCGCCTGCACGGCGAAGTGGAGCGCACGGCGGGCGTCGGCCGGGTCGACGGGCGCGATCTCCGGCTCGACGGTGGCCGGCCCCGGCGACAGGTCGACGCAGGCCTCGATCCGCCCGCGCTCGACGGGCAGCCCCTCGGCGGCGAGGGCGGTGGCGACCGCCTGGCTGAACTCCTGCGGCGGGCCGGGCGCGAGCACGCCGACGAGTTCGTTGAGCGTGCCCTGCGGCGCATGGAGCACGACGAGCATCCCACCCGGCGCGAGCAGTCGGTAGGCATCCCGCAGGGCGGAGCGCAGGTCCGCTACGTAGTACAGCGAATGAACGGCGGTGATGATGTCGAAGCGCTCGGGCGCGGGTCGGCAGCCGGGGCGCGACGGGACGCTGCGGTGGCTGAACTCGCCGAAGGGCGCGACGGCTGCGTGCGCCGTCACCCCGGGCACGAGGCCCAGCCGGTTGCGGAACTCCTCCGCGCTCGGCCCGTGCGGTTCGACCCCCACGTAGTCGACCGGGCAACCCCCGCTCGCGAGACCTTCGGCGAGCCCGACGTCGACCGAACCGTCGCCGCAGCCGATCGACAGCACGCAGGTGGGCCCGTCCGCGCGGCCG
>JAVEDQ010000103.1 GCA_030840885.1 Frankiaceae bacterium | reverse complement strand
TCAAGCTCGACCGCGTCCCGGCATCGGTCATCGTTCTCGGCGCCGGCGCTATCGGCTGCGAGTTCGCCTCGGTCTGGAATTCCTTCGGCGCCGACGTCACCATCGTCGAGGCGCTGCCGCACCACGTCCCGGCCGACGAGGAGACCACCTCGAAGCAGCTGGAGCGCGCCTACCGCCGCGCCGGGATCACGTCGCACCTCGGCACCAAGGTCAGCGACGTCGACACCTCCGGCGACGGCGTGACCGTCACCTTGGAGAACGGTAAGACCGCCACCGCGGAGATCCTGCTCGTCGCCGTCGGGCGCGGGCCGGTCTCGAAGGACCTCGGGTACGAGGAGAACGGCGTCGAGGTCGACCGCGGCTACGTCAAGGTCGACGCCTACTGCCAGACCAACGTGCCGACGATCTCCGCCATCGGCGACCTCCGCCCGGGGATGCAGCTCGCCCACGTCGGCTTCGCCGAGGGGATCATGGTCGCCGAGCGCCTCGCGGGCCAGCGGGTCACCCCGATCGACTACGACGGCGTGCCGCGGGTGACCTACTCGCACCCCGAGGTCGCCTCGGTCGGCCTCACGACCAAGCAGGCCAAGGAGCGCGGCTACGACGTGGTCACCGCCGGCTACGACTTCGCCGGCAACGGCCGCGCACAGATCCTGCAGACCGCCGGCTCGGTCAACCTGGTCGCGGCGAAGGACGGCCCCGTCCTCGGCGTGCACATGGTCGGCGAGCGGGTCGGGGACCTCGTCGCCGAGGCCCAGCTCATCGTGAACTGGGAGGCGACGGCCGACGACGTCGCGCCGCTGATCCACCCGCACCCGACGTTGTCGGAGGCCATCGGCGAGGCCCACCTCGCCCTGGCCGGCAAGCCGCTGCACAGCCACAGCTGACGGGTGTCGGACCCGGGAGTTCTGAACCTGTCCCGAGTGGGGTAGGCAGCAGCCCGAGCGCCGAGCCCCTGTACGTGCACCGTCCCGAGCCTCACCAGCACCAACTCAAGGAGCAACTGGACCCATGGCGGTATCCGTCACCATGCCGCGCCTCGGAGAGAGCGTCTCCGAGGGCACCGTCACCCGCTGGCTCAAGCAGGAGGGCGAGCAGGTCGAGGCCGACGAGCCGCTGCTCGAGGTGAGCACCGACAAGGTCGACACCGAGATCCCGGCGCCGGCGTCCGGCGTCCTGCAGTCGATCAAGGTGCAGGAGGACGAGACCGTCGAGGTCGGCGTCGAGCTCGCCGTGATCGGTGACGGCAGCGACGACGACAGCAGCGGCGGTGGCGGCGAGGAGCAGTCAAGCTCGGATTCCGGGTCGGAGTCCGAGCCCGAGGCCCAGCAGGAGTCCGAGCCCGAGCCGGAGCCCGAGCCGGAGCCGGAGGCCAAGCAGGAGCCCGAGCCAGAGCCGGAGCCGGAGCCCGAGCAGGAGACCAAGCAGGAGCCGGAGCCGGCCACGGCACAGCAGGCTCAGCCGCAGCAGCAGTCCCAGCAGGAGCAGCCGTCCCAGCAGGAGCAGCCGCAGTCGGATTCCGACGGCGAGGCCCCGTACGTGACGCCGCTGGTCCGCCGCCTCGCGGCCGAGCACGGCGTCGACCTCTCGTCGCTGTCCGGCACCGGTGTGGGTGGACGCATCCGCAAGCAGGACGTGCTCGACGCCAGCTCCTCGGCCAGCTCCTCGTCGGACGGCGAGCAGCAGGAGTCCTCCGGGAAGCAGGCCACAGCCTCGACGAAGGAGTCGACGAAGGACTCGGAGCCCAGCGCCGACTCCGGGAGCATCGAGCAGGAAGCCCCGGAGAAGACCAACGCGCCGCAGGCCGACGTCAAGGCCTCCGAGCCCGCGGTCGCCGCTCCGCACACCTCGGTGCGAGGCAAGACGGAGAAGCTCTCGCGGCTGCGCACGGTCATCGCGAAGCGGATGGTCGAGTCGCTGCACGTCAGCGCTCAGCTGACCACTGTGGTCGAGGTCGACGTCACCAAGATCGCCCGGTTGCGCAAGCAGGCCAAGGAGTCCTTCGCCTCCCGCGAAGGCGTCTCGCTGTCGTTCCTGCCGTTCTTCGCGGTCGCGGCCTGCGAGGCGCTCAAGCAGCACCCGAAGGTCAACGCGAGCATCGACCTGGACGCGGGCACGGTGACCTACCACGAGGCCGAGCACCTGGGCATCGCGGTCGACACCGAGCGCGGGTTGCTGGTCCCGATCATCCACGACGCCGGTGACCTGAACCTCGGGGGCATGGCCCGCAAGATCTCCGACATCGCCAACCGGACCCGCAGCAACGAGGTGACGCCGGACGAACTCGGCGGTGGCACCTTCACGCTGACCAACACCGGCAGCCGGGGTGCGCTGTTCGACACGCCGATCATCAACCAGCCGCAGGTCGGCATCCTCGGCACGGGCACCGTCGTGAAGCGGCCGGCCGTCGTCGACGACCCGGAGCTCGGCGAGGTCATCGCCGTCCGCTCGACGATCTACCTGGCGTTGAGCTACGACCACCGCATCGTCGACGGCGCGGATGCTGCGCGCTTCCTGACCACGATCAAGGAGCGACTCGAGGAAGGCGCGTTCGAGGGCGACCTAGGTCTCTAACCCCGTTCCCACCCGAGCCGTGGAGATCTTGCCGGGCTGACCTGCGGGTTCGCCCCCAAGATCTCCACGGTTCGCGGCTTTGGGGGC
>JAVEDQ010000091.1 GCA_030840885.1 Frankiaceae bacterium | reverse complement strand
CGCGTAGCCCTCTTCCCGAGTCGGCGCTCGGCTTCCCGCGCCGTCACTGGCGCAGTGACCTGGGCAGCAGCGCCCTCCAATTCGCCGGGACGATCTTCTTCAACGCCACCACGTTCCGGGCCCTGACAACGGCCACCGGCGACGGCTCCTACGACCACCTCGTCTGGCGACCGGACGCCATCGGATCGGTGTGCTTCCTCGCCTCCGGCGCGATCGCCTACGTTCTCGTCGCTGGCAGCCTCACCAAGCTGCCGCCCGGTACCCGCGACGGGCACATCGCAACGGTCAACCTGCTCGGCTGCCTGGCGTTCCTGCTGTCCGCTGTCGCCGCCTACGTACTCCCGACCTCGGGTGAGCCGGTGAACGTCACGATCGTCAACGTCGCGACGGCACTCGGAGCGTTGGGCTTCCTGATCGGCGCGGTGCTGCAGATGCGGGGGCACCGGGTCGGGGTCGCTTCCTCCGGCCGCAGCTGAATCAGGACATCGCGCTCGTCCGCTAGGCCTCGCCGAGTTTCATGGTCAGCTTGACGGCGCGAACCGAGGACAGACCGGCGGCCGAGAGGGTGACTCCCAGGGTCAGGAGGAGGAGCCCAACGACGTGGAGGCCGGGCACGCCCAGCAGGATGATCCCGAGGCGGTCGAGCAGGAATCCCGGCGCCATCGCCACCGCGCTGAGAGCGCTGCCCGCGGCCCAGCTGCCGACCGACTGCTTGAGGGAAAGCTTGGTTCGTCGCCTGCCCAGAAGCCGCGCCGGAACGGCGACGAGGCTCACGAGCAGCAGACCCAGGACCCCGGACAGCGCCACTACGTAGAGACGGGACGATCCGATCCTGGGGATGACGGCGACGGCCAGGGCGACGACCAGGCCGACGACGGTCCCTGCGACCGCGATGGCGACACGGTGCACCCGTGCCTGCCGTATCGCCGGCGCGATCTCCGGACGCTCGTTCGAGATGGCGTAGCCGAAGACGGTGTTGCACCAGAACGCTGCGGTGGTCAGTACGACCGCGCCGAACGCAGCGAGCAGCATGCCGCCCAGCGTGATCTGCCGGAAGGCTGCGCCGCGCAGAGCGTGCTGCTTGAGCTCCCACATGACGAACCAGACCCAGGCTGCCGGAACCAGCTCGAGCAGCCCCAGCCGCCAGTTCACGAGAAGCAGCTTGACTCCCCGGACGAGGAGCACGATCGCGCCCGCGGCCCAGGCCACCGGGACCAGATAGCGCCGCGATCCGCCGAACCGTCGGGCAGCCAGCTCGATCCGGGCAGCGTCGGCGTCCGCGACGGTCTGCGCCATCCGGACGAGGTCGGACAGCCACCTTCGGGGTCGCGATGCTCGTGCGCCATGGTCGCTCGGGGTGTGCTGCAGATTCTCCGGCGGCCGTGCAGGCGTTCCGTTCATGACCACGGCAAGTCCTCGTTCGGCGGAGCTCCAGCTGTGTGACGTATCGGCGCAACGGCGTCTCAGCCCGGGGGCACCTTCGCGGCTTTCGACGGCGCTGGATCCGGCAGCCGACCCATCCGGAACGCGTCGAGCAGCCCGAGGCAGCCGGCGAGCAGCGGGATCAACAGCGCGACCTGCAGGGCAACAGGTCGTGCCTCGGTGTTGATGCGAAGGATCTCCGCCTGAACGTCTCTGGGCTGGCCGGCGATCTGTTCGGTCAAGGTCGAGTTGGCCATGATCTCTGCGTCGTGCTCGAGAGCGCTGGCCACCGCTTGTTGCTGTGCCGGGCTGAGCACTGTGCTGTCCTCAGCCTGATTCGTGAAGGTGAACGACAGCGTTGCCAGCATGATCGCCCCGGCGAAGGCCAACCCGAACGACAGCCCGAATGAACCGGCTGCCGAGTTCACACCGGCGGCCTCACTCACCCTGTCCTCCGAGATCGGCGAGAGCGTGTAGTTGTTCAACTGCGAGACCAGTAGCCCCAGGCCCGTCCCAGCGATCGCCAACGGGACGAACAGCCACCACCCGGAGGACGCGCGAGGGACGATCGGCAGCAGCGACGCCACGCCGACCGTCAGGAGCACGAAGCCCAGCCGGATGATGCTGGACGGACGCCGGGTACCCGCCCGCTTCCCCGCGATCAACGCCGTCGCGAACATGCTCAACGACAGCGGCGCGAGGGAGAGGCCCGACTCGAGTGCGTTGTACTCCAGCACCATCTGCAGGTAGATGGGCAGCGCGATCATCAGCCCGCCGAGCGCAACCTGCTGCAGCAGCTGCCCGGAGACCCCGAACCGGAACAACGTGGACCGGAACAGATCCGGGTCGAGCAGGGTGGGCTTCCCGTCGCGCTTGCGTCGGGTCAGCCAGTACACCAACGAACCCATCGCGACCACGCCGGCGACCAGCAGCGCAGCGACCGACTCGCCGCCCTCCTGCCAGACGAGGACGCTGAGCACGAGCCCGCCCATCCCGATGACGGAGAGGACCGCACCGATCGGGTCGACTTCCCGACTGCCCGTGTAGGGAACGTCCTGGACCAGTCCGATGCCGGACAGCACGATGGCGATGATCACCACCTCGAGGCCGAAGCCGACGCGCCACGACAGGTAGGTCGTGATGAATCCACCCAGGAGCGGCCCGACCGCAGCGGCGATCGCGGCCGCGGCCCCGACGAGGGCATACACCTTCGCCTGGGCGGCGCCCCGGAAGTTTCCGTGGATCAGCGCCTGCATGCTCGGCAGCAGCAGCGACGCGCCGAACCCGCCCACCACGGCCCAGAAGATGACGATCGCCGTGACGCTCTGGGCCACCGTCATCGCCAGGGCGCCGACGGAGTAGCCGAGCAGACCGAGCACGTAGGCGCGCTTGCGCCCGATGAGGTCTCCGACCTTGCTGCCAATCAGAATGAACGCCGCTGAGACCAGCGCCTCCAACGCGATGGCGGATTGAACGTTGCTCACGGTCGTGTCGAGGTCGTCGACCACCGCAGAGATCGACACGTTCATCAAGGACGTGTCGACGACCAGAACGAACATCGCCATCGCCAGCAGTACGGCCAGCCGCATGTTCAACGGCGCCTCGGGTGCTGTCTGGCTGACCGGCTCGGTCATCCCTTTTCCACCACCCGTATCTCAGGCCGCTGGCAAGCTGCGACACACGAGACCACCGATCGTGCGGCGCCACCTCATCCTGAGTGGGTGAACCAGGGCCGACGGGCAGTCGGGGGTCGTCCCGTCCGCGCGGTGCAGCCGAAGAACTCATCTGCGGCGCTGCGCGAGCTTCCGCTGCGGTGCTTCGAGTCGACGTTCATCCGCTGCGGATGATGCTGCAAGGGCACTTGCGCTCCGAGGCTCCCCTTTGGCAGTTCGACCGGCCCGCTCGCGTAGCACGGGCCGGCGCTCGAGGAGGCTGAATCCGCGTGGGGCAGGTCGCCGACGACCATCTGCCTTCGGCGGTCGGGGTGGCAATCGCCCCGGTGCCGACCGTGGCGGGTCGGCCAGCGCTGCCCCGAATGGTGGGCGTGTTGCTGGGCTGCGCGTCGCTGTTCATCACGCTCGCCGGAATCCGAGCCGCGCGCGATCTCGTCGGTACGGTGTTCCTCGCGCTCGTTCTGGTGGTGACAGCCGCCCCGATCAGCCGGAGGCTGCGCAAGCACCGCGTGCTGGCTGGCTGGCCACCGCGTGCGTACTGCTGACCGTGCTCGGCATCGTGTTCGGTCTGTTCGCGGTGTTGGTCTACTCGGTCGCTCGGCTCGCGACCCTCATCCCGACCTACTCCGACCAGGCGCAGGGCTACCTCGACGCCCTCTCCGGCCGGCTCCGGGGCCTCGGCGTAGCCGCCCATCAGGCGGATCAGACAGCGAGCAGCCTCGACCCGCAGAAGGTGACGACTCGCTCGGAAACCTGCTAACCGGGCTGACCGGGGTCCTCGGCAGCGCCGCATTCCTGATCGCCCTGCTTCTGTTCATGGGACTGGACAGCGCCGGCTTCGAACGCCGGCTCGCTGCGGTGGCGGTGGTGAGACCAGCGACCGCGTCGGCGCTGACCATCTGGGCCGCCGGAACCCGGCGTTACCTCGCGGTCTCCTCGTTGTTCGGGTTGATCGTCGCGGTCATCGACGGAGCCGTCCTGGCAGCGCTCGGTGTCCCCCTCCCGATCCTCTGGGCATTGTTGGCCTTCATCACCAACTACATCCCCAATATCGGGTTCGTCCTCGGCTTGGTGCCGCCCGCGCTGCTGGCGCTCCTCGACGGTGGCGTGCAGCAGATGCTGATCGTCATCGTCACCTACTCAGCGATCAACTTCGTCATCCAGTCCGTGTTGCAGCCCAAGTTCGTCGGCAACTCCGTCGGCCTTTCGGTCACGCTCACGTTCCTGGCCCTGGTGGTGTGGACGTTCATCCTCGGTCCGCTCGGCGCGCTTCTCGCCATCCCGCTGACCTTGCTGGTCAAAGCGCTGCTCATTGACGTCGACGACAAGGCCCGCTGGCTGACCGCCCTCACCGACGCCCGGCCTCCCGAACCCTCGCGATCTGCGGCGACATGAAGGTCTCGAGCGGCATCGGAAGGGATGCCCCGCCGCCGAGCCGCAGGGCCGAGGTTTTTGATGTCTTGAGAGATCACAACGCGGAGGGCGTGGGATTCGAACCGACGATGACTGTCACCAGCCATAGCGGTTTTCAAGCCAGGATGGTGTTCGTCCGGCGTCGTCCAGGTCGTGCCGTCCGGGTCGGTGACGTGCGGTTTCGGCTGCGCCGGCCGTCCGGCGTGTGCGCCGAGGAGCGTGAGGTTCCGTGGCGGCTGCTAGCAAACGAGTTCCTCCGCGGACTGCTCAACGTAAGCCTGGTCGACGCTGCCAAACGGTTCTATGTGGCAAGCAGGGATTTGGCGGCGAGCCCTCACGCCTCCTTCACCGCGGGCTGGTCGAACACGCACCGGGCAGCGGGGCCGGCCCGGTGTGCAGCAGCTGCTCGACGCCTGACCGGAATCCTGCGTTCGCAGAGAACGGCCGCCTCTGCTCGCTCAGCACCTTCACCGCCACGCCGGGATTCGGGCAACCGAAGCCAGGCCGGACGTAGGTAGGGGCCGGCAGGCGTCCCAAGTTCGGTACTACTCAGTCCTGTGCTCAGTTCGTCCCAGCGGTCACGACCGAGCATGAGCGGCCGACTCGGTAGTGAGGGACTCCTCGTGGTAGTCGTTCTTGCACGATGCGTTGTCGAGTGCGCTAGCGTCGACGTCTAGGCCAGCCCAGAGCGGTCGATCTGGTGCTCCTTGATGGTTGGAGGAGAGCCATGAACTCGGATGGTGTCCTAGCGAGCCCCGCGTCGCGAGCCTTGTTCC
>JAVEDQ010000087.1 GCA_030840885.1 Frankiaceae bacterium | reverse complement strand
GATCACCGAGCAGGCCGCACGGCCCGAGTGGGCGCCGCTGGTATCCCGACTGCAGTGTCTGCGGGGGGTGTCGACGCTGACCGCGTTCGGGTTGGCGGTCGAGGTCGGCGACTGGTCCCGATGAGCTTGTCAACTTCTCTGTGTAAGAGATCGACGGTTCTTGATCATCTTCAGCGATTTCGATGGTGGTGATGAGCTCGTCGCAGGACGGGCAAGGCCCGCCTTCGCCGAGCCGTCGGGTGAACAGGTTGCAGTCAGGGCAGCGCCGCTCGAGGGTGCGCTCGCCGCATTCGACGCACTCGTAGATGGCCATCTCAGGTCGCCGTGGGGAGCCGGCCGGGATATGCCAGCACGAGCGCGTTCAACGCCTGTTTCCAGCCCTGGGTGGCGGCGCCCTCGACGAGCCGGCCGGGGGCTTTCCGTTGGCCCTTCGGGACGCCTTTCTCGGCGACGCGTTCCCGGGACCGCTTGTCCTCGATGTCGCGGATCGCGAGCCAGAGCAGCTTGATGACGGCGTCATCGTTGGGGAAGTGCCCCCGATTCTTGATGATCTTCCGGAGCTGGTAGTTCAGGCTCTCGATCGCGTTCGTCGTGTAGATGATCTTCCGGACGGGCTGCGGGAAGGCCAGGAACGGGATGAAGCGTTCCCAGGCCTTCTGCCAGACCGCGACGCTGGCCGGATAGCGCTTCCCGAGCTCGGACTCGGCGAACTCCAGCAGCGCGGTCTCCGCCGCGTCGACCGTCGGGGCGGTGTAGACCGGCTGCAGCGCCGAGGCGACCTTCCTCCGGTCGTGGTAGGACACGAACCGCATGCACGCCCGGATCAGATGCACCACGCAGGTCTGGACGCTGGTCTGCGGCCACGTCGCCTCAATCGCCTCGGGCAGGCCGGCGAGCCCGTCGCAGCAGACGAACAGCACGTCCTTCACACCGCGGTTGGCGAGCTCGGCGCAGACCCCGGCCCAGAACTTGGCGCCCTCGCTGCTCTGCACCCAGATGCCGAGCACGTGCTTGATGCCGTCGCAGTCGACACCGACGGCCAGGTGCGCGGCCTTGGTCCGCACCTGGTGACCGTCGCGGACCTTCACCATGATCGCGTCGAGGTAGAGGATCGGGTAGATCTCCTCCAGCGGCCGGGTCTGCCAGGCCTTGACCTCCTCGAGCACCGCGTCGGTGATCTTGCTGATGGTGTCGCGGGACAGCTCGGTTCCCAACGTCCGCGCGAAGTGCGCCTGGATGTCCCGGACCGTCATCCCACCGGCGTAGAGGCTGATGACCTGGTCCTCCAGCCCGCCGAGGCGGCGCTGCCCCTTGGGTACCAGCCGCGGCTCGAACGTCCCGGCCCGGTCCCGCGGCGTTGCGATCTCCACCGGCCCGACCTCGGTCTGCACCGTCTTCGGCGTCGACCCGTTCCGCGAGTTCGGCGACCCCCGCCCGGCCGGATCTCCCTCCTCGTAGCCGAGATGGTCGGTGCGTTCGACCTCGAGGCCCTTCTCCAGCACCGCCTTGATCAACTCGGGGAGGAACCCGCCCGGCCCGGTCAGCGACACGCCACCCTCACCGGCCGAATCGACCAGCTCCTCCAACCACGCATCGTCTGCCATCAGCTGTCGCAGCTGCCGGCCCGACACCCGCGCCGGACCCGGTCCCTCCGGCTCAGGCCCAGTCGACCCGTCTCGTGTCATCAGCATCGTGCGCTCCCTCCCGAGACTCCCGCCCCAGGTTCGGACCGCCCTCCCTTACACAGACCATCTGACACGCCCCCTCGATCGGCTCTATGCACCGCACTCAGCAGCTGGAGGAGCGGATGCTGATCGGCCCCAGCTACCTCGACGAGGGCCGGGTGTTCGCCATGCCGGACGGACGGCCGACCCACCCTGGCCGCTTCACCCGGATCTTCGACCGCCGCGGGGAGGCAGCTGGACTTCCGCGGATCCGCCTCCACGACCTCCGCCACACCTGGGCGACGCTCGCCCTGCCCGCCGGCATCAACCCGAAGGTGGTGCAGGAGCACATCGGCCACGCCTCCGTGGCCATCACCCTCGACCTCTACACCCACGTCGACCGCGAGACGCACGCGCGGCGGCCGCGGCCGTCAGCGGGCTGTTCCTGGACCCCGTGGTGTCCGGTGGATGACGAATGCCGGGGCCGGGGCAATGGCTGGTGGCGGCCCGTGGCCATCCCCGAGGACCTGACCCGGCTGAAAGGCCCCACAACCGGCCGCATTAACCTGCCCATCCACGTCTACTCGTCCGGCCACGGCACAGCTCGGTTCTTCGACCTCGACAACGACGCCGAACTCATGGAGTTGTACGAGAACGTGCGGCGGGACGGTGACGAGGAGTCCGTGATCGAGTTCCTCGACTACGACACGCTCCGCCGGCTGTGGCCACGCCTCTACCTGCCGGCCTACGTCCGGGAGGCCTGGGTGGGCCGGATCGGATGACCGAGGAGCTGACGACGCTCCGGCGACCGACGGGACCCGAGGAGCTCGCGCTCGTCGAGGCCTCGGGCTGGCGGTCCTGGCCGCCGCGTCTGCCGGACCAGCCGATCTTCTAGCTGGCTGTAGGTCCTGTCAAGCCGGCGGATGGGCGTGCGGCCTCGGCTCCGCGTCGCGGGGCT
>JAVEDQ010000081.1 GCA_030840885.1 Frankiaceae bacterium | reverse complement strand
ACGGCCACCGGTTGCACGCTGTGCTCCCGCCCGTCGCGGCCTCCGGGACGTGCCTGTCCATCCGGGCACTCGGCGGCAGGCGCTTCGACCTGGACGCCCTGCACCGCGCCGGGGCGCTCGACGACGCTCAACTCCCCCTGCTCCGTTCGATCGTCGCCGCCCGGCTCGCGGTCGTCGTGAGCGGCGGGACCGGGAGCGGGAAGACCACCCTGCTCGGCGCCCTGCTCGGCGCGGTGGCACCGGGCGAACGGCTCGTTCTCGCCGAGGACACCGGCGAGCTGCAGGTCGACCACCCGCACGTCGTCCGCCTCCAGGGGCGCGCCGCAAACGTCGAGGACGCCGGGAGCGTGACCCTGCGCGACCTCGTGCGGCAGGCGCTGCGCATGCGCCCCGACCGGCTGGTGGTCGGGGAAGTCCGCGGTGCCGAGGTGCTGGACCTGCTGGTGGCCCTCAACACCGGCCACGACGGCGGGATGACCACGCTGCACGCCAACGCCGCGCGCGACGTGCCGGCCCGCCTCGAGGCGCTGGGGTCCCTCGCGGGACTCTCGGCCACCGCGGTGCACAGCCACCTCGGGGCGGGCGTCGACGTCGTGCTGCACCTGAACCGGTCGGCCGCCGGCGTGCGGCAGCTCGCGGAGGTCGCGACCGTCCGGCACGAGCCCGGGCGGCCGGTGCGGCTGCAGCGGGCCGACGGACCGGGAGCTCCGGGGTGGCCGCATCTGGCGCGTCGGCTCGCCGGGACGGGGATCGTCGGATGAGCGTGCTACCCATCGCGGCGGCGGTGCTCATCATCGTCGCCTCGGGCGTCCGGCTGCATCGCCGGTCCGGACACCGGGCGGCGGGGCTGCGGGCCCAGCAGCGGACCGTCGACGTCCTGCGCGGACTCGTCGGCGAGCTGCAGGCCGGGTCGTCGCCGTCAGCCGCCTTGGCTGCCGCCCTCGATGACGACGACTTCACCGACACCGACTCCGACGACGCTGCCTCGCGCGCGGTCGCGCAGGCGGCACGGGCACCGACCGATCTCGAGGCCGCGGCACTGCTGCGGGCCGGGCCGACGGACGGGTTGCGGGCGCTCGGCGCCTGCTGGCGGCTCAGTGCTCGATGCGGCACGCCGCTGGCCGACGCCTCGCAGCGGCTCGCCGCCGTCGCGACCCGACGATCGGTCACCGCGGCCGAGGTCACGGCAACGCTGGCCGGTCCGCGCCTCACCGGGCGCCTGCTCGCCGGGCTCCCCGTCGCGGGACTGCTGCTCGGGGGCCGCTCGGCCCCGGCCGTCCTGGTCGGTACCGGGCTCGGACGGTCCTGCCTGGTCGTCGGTGTGCTCCTCGACGCGGTCGGGTTGCTCTGGATCGACCAGCTCACCGATGCACCGACCGGACCCACGGGCGGAACGCCACGACGGGTACGCGCGCGGCCTCGGTGGGCCGGTCGCCGACCACCGCCGGAGGCGCCGGACGAGCTGGCGCTGCTGGCCGATCTGGTGGCCGCCGGCCTCGGTGCCGGGCTCCCCGTCGCCGACGCACTCGCCGAGGCGGACGCCGCCGTCCCCGGTCCCCGTCGCCACCTGCTGGGACCGCTGCGCCGCGCCGTCCTCGCCGGGTTGCCGGTCTCCGACGGCCAAGCGGCCGCGTCGCTGCCGGCCGGCTTCGTCCGAGCTGTCGAGCGCAGCGGGCGGTCCGGGGCACGGCTCGCCCGTCAGCTCGGCCTGCTGGCCGACGACGCCCGTGCCGCCGAGGACGCCGATTCCCTGGCCCGCGCCCGTCGGGTCGGGGTACTGGCCGTGCTGCCGCTCGGCCTGTGCTGTCTGCCGGCGTTCATGGTGCTCTCCGTGGTTCCGCTCGCGGTCGGACTGCTGCGTGGAACCAGCCTCTAGGCCTGCGCGGAGAGCCCCGTCCACATGCCCCGTCTGGGCCCGGCAGGCCGGCTGCCGGATCCGGGACCGTCAGCCCACGGCCCCACCGGCGGCCCCCGAGCTTGGAGGAACCATGAACGAAACCCACATCTCCGACGACCAGCCCACCGATACCGACGTCACCGATCTCGACAGCACCGATCCCGAAAGCACCGAGCCCGAAAGCACCGAGCCCGGCGACGCCGGGATGAGCACCGCCGAGTACGCCATCGGCACCGTCGCCGCGTGCGGTTTCGCGGGGGTGCTGTGGACGGTCGTGCACTCCGCCGCGGTCGCGCACCTCATGCAGGGCGTCGTCGAGCGCGCGCTTTCGCTGGGCACGTGACCCGCCGTCGCAGGGACGGGCAGCCGTCCGACGACGGGTCGGTGACCGCGGAGATCGCTCTGGGGCTCCCCACGCTCCTGCTGGTGGTCGTCCTCGGTGTGCATGTCCTGACGGCCACCTCCACCGCGGCACGGAGCGCCGACACCGCAGCCGTCGCCGCCCGGGCCCTCGGACGCGGGGACACCGAAGTGGCGGTGCGCCGCCAAGTGCAGACCGCCCTGCCGAACGCCGTCCTGAGCGTCTCCCGGGTTCCTCGGGACCCGGCCGGGCCCGGGCGGATCGCCGTCACCGTGCGCGCCCCGCTGCCCGTCCCGGCCGCGCTCGCCTGGGCGCTCGGTGGGACGCGCACGGTGACGGGCAGGGCGGTGGCGGTCGACGAAGCGTCACTGGCCTTCGACGTCGACGACGAGGTCCGGTGAGCAGGCCGCGCCGGGGCCCCCGAGCATCGTCGGACGAGGGGTCCGGGACCGTCCTCGTGCTCGTCGCCGCAGCCGTGCTGCTCGGAATCGCCGCGGCGGTCCTCACCGGAGCTCAGCTCGTCGCCGCCCGGCGTTCCCTCGCCGACGCCGCCGACCTCACCGCGGTCAGCGGAGCGGCGGCGACCGGCGGCAGCGCGACTCGCTGCGGGACAGCCGCCGAGATCGCTCGCGCCAACGACGCCGCACTCGACCGGTGCGTCGTCGGACCGGACGGATCGGTCCAGGTGACGGCGACCCGGCCCGTCCGCGTTCCTGTCGCCGCTCTGGCCCGGGAGGCCGGACTCGCTTCCC
>JAVEDQ010000080.1 GCA_030840885.1 Frankiaceae bacterium | reverse complement strand
ACGGCCAACCGGGCTATGGCGGCGGACCTGCGTACGGACAACCCGGCGGCCCGGGTCAGCCCTACGGCGGCTACCCGGGCGGCCCCGCACCCGCGGGCGGTAGCGGCGGTAACCGCAACAGGTTGATTGCCGGCGTCGTCATCGGCCTGCTCGTGCTCGCTGCCCTCATCGTCGGTGCAATTCTGCTGGCCGGCGGCAGCAACCCGAAGCCGCCGCCGGTTGCCAGCGCCACCGCTCCAGCAAGCAGCTCACCCGCACCCTCGGCCTCGGCGAGCAGCAACCCGAGCGCGAGCCCCTCAGCGTCAAGTTCGACCACGGCCGGTCGCCCGCCGACCGGCTTCTACTCCTGCTCTGTCGGCAGCACCCCCGTCGGCAGCTTCACCCTGACCGAGGTCACCTACCGCACCAACTCCGGCGGCCGCGGCATCTGGTCCTACGACGAGGGCTCCAACAAGGTGACCTTCATCGGCAGCGACCTCTCAAACTTCGACGGCAGGTACGACACCTCGAACCGCAACATCCAGCTGACGTCGAAAACGAACAACGCCGTCGTGACCTGCGTGCAGTAGGGGCTCACCCGCCCGCCAGCGGTCCGCGGGACCGTGAGCATGGCCCGTTCGGCGTATCGGGTTGGCGCGCCCCGCCGCCGAAGCGATTTGGGTGAGTTTGCCGCGGTCTTCCCGGTCCGGGGCGATCGCGGCCGGCGCCGCAGGGCAGAAGGCCTTGCGGGCGCGGCTGCGGGATCGGCTCCGCACCCGGGACGACAGCGCCGTCCCGCCAGCCCGCCCGGACCGGGTCGACCTCGCTCCGGAGCAGGCGTGTCTCACCTCCGGGGTCAGCGTGGTCGTCGTCGACGTCGAGCCGCTCGCGACCGGCATCGACACGGTCGTCGACCAGGTGCTCACCGCGCTCGGTCGTCGGCTCGCAGGTCTGGTGCGGCCCACCGACCTCGTCGTCCGCCCATGGCGTACCCGCTTCGTCCTTGTCCTCGACGGGGCGCGTGACGACTACCAGCTCGCGGGCGCGCGCCGCCGCATCACCGATGCCCTGACACCGCCGGTCCTCATGGACGGCCGTCCGCTACGCACGTCGGTTCTGGTCGGCGTCGTGGTGTCGGATCCGCAGGACACCGTGGACGCGGTGCTCGCTCGACTGGGAAGCGTCGCCACGCGACGTCCCATCCGCGTACGTCGAGCGATCGGGGTCGTCGGCCCGCCGGCCTGACCGACGCTCGCCGGCGTTGCCGCCGCAGCCGCTGTTAACGGCTGACTCCTCAGGGGAACTCCGTTGCGGCGTCAGGGGTGCGGAGCACAATGGGTGCCGACCTGACGACGCTTCTCGGAGGAAGGCGGCTGCCTGCGGTGGGCGAGCCCGATGTGCTCCGACTGAGCAGCGGTCCCGACGCCGTGCCCCGGGCCCGGCGTTACGTGACCGAGCGGCTCACCGGGCCTCGGCTGTCGGCATACGTGGACGACGTCGAACTCGCCGTCGCGGAACTCGTCACCAACGCCGTCCTCCACGGTGCCCCACCGCTTTCCCTGCGCCTCACCCCGCAGGACGACCTGGTCCGCATCGAGGTAGCCGACGGGAGCCGGCAGACCCCCGTCCGCGGGCGGGTCGACGTGGCGGCGATGACCGGTCGCGGGCTCGCCCTGGTCGACGCACTCACCGTTCGGTGGGGTGTTGACGCGGTGGACGACGGCAAGGTGGTCTGGGCCGAGGTCGGTTCCGGAGACGCCACCGTGCTCCCGACCGATCTCGACGGCGACATCGAGGCCCTGCTCTCGGCCTGGAGCGATGACGGTCCCACCGAGCCGCGCGTCAACGTCCACCTGGGCGACGTGGCCACCGACCTGCTGCTGGAGGCGAAGGCCCACGTCGACAGCGTCGTCCGTGAGTTCGCCCTGGCTGCGTCGGGTGCCAGCTCGGGGTCGAGCGCTGCGGTGCCGCGGCGGCTTGCGGAGCTCATCGAAACCGTCGAGAACCGTTTCGCCGAGGCGCGGCAGTCGATCAAGCGGCAGGCATTAGCCGCCGCGGCGCGCGGGGACCGACGCACCGACCTCACGCTCACGTTGCCGACGAGCGCGGCGGACGACGCGGAGGCCTACCTCGCCGGGTTGAACGAGGCCGACGCCTACGCGCGGGCTTCACGCCTGCTCACGCTGGAGTCGCCGCCCCAGCACCGGGCCTTCCGGCAGTGGTACATCTCGGCCCTGGCCGGCCAGTTGCGCGCCGCCGGTGAGCACCGCACGCCCCCGCCGCTCGAGACGTTCGAGGAGCACCTGCTCAAGGCCTTCGGCGAGCAGGCCACCGCCCGGGCCAACCTCGAACGGATCGCGGGGCTGCAGGGCGTCACGGCTGCGCTGGCCGGAACCACGACGGTCCTCGACGTCGCGACCGTCGTCATCGACAAGGGGGTCCGGGCGCTCGGGGCGGTCGGGGGCGGGCTGCTGCTGCGGGACCGGTCCGGCCGGCTCACGGTCCCGTCGTCGGTCGGCTACGACACGGCGATGATCGCCCGCTTGTTGAACGACCCCGAGCAGGATGAGCTGCCGGCACCGACCGCGGTGCGGACCGGTGAGGCGGTGTGGGTCGAGTCGCCGCAGGACCGCAACGAGCGCTTTCCTGCACTTGCCGAGAGCGAACCGAAGATCGCCGCGCTGTGTGCGGTGCCGCTGCAGGTCCGCGGGGCGACGGTGGGGGCGTTGCGGTTCAGCTTCGCCGACTCCCGCCTGTTCGACGAGTACGAGCAGCGCTTCGTGTTCGGTCTCGCTGACCAGACGGCGCAGGCCATCGACCGCGCACTGCTCTACGAGGCGGAGCGCCGCGCCCGTGAGAACGCCGAGGATCTCGCGGCCCGCCTCATCCGGCTGCAGCAGGTGGCTACCGAGCTCGGGCGGGCGGGAACGGTGGACGAGGTGGCCGAGGTCGTCGTCAGCCACGCCGCCGAGGTCGTCGGCTCGGGGTTGGCGACCGTATCCCTGCTGGTCGACCCGG
>JAVEDQ010000069.1 GCA_030840885.1 Frankiaceae bacterium | reverse complement strand
CGACGGCGGAGGGGATTGCCAGACTGGTTGCCGCGGTCACCGAGCGCGAATCGGCGGTGCACGTCCTGGTCAACAACGCCGGCGCGGCCTGGGGTGCCCCGCTCGAGGAGTACCCGGAAGCGGCCTGGGACAAGGTGCTCGGCATCAACGTCAAGGGGCCGTTCCTGCTGACTCAGGCGCTGCACGGGCCGATGAAGGCAGCGGCGGCACCGGACGACCCGGCCCGCGTCATCATGATCGGCTCCATCGAGGGTTTCGCGGTGCCGGCCTGGCCGAACTACGCCTACCCGGCGTCCAAGGCCGCGATCCACCAGCTGGCGCGGCACCTGGCCGCCGACCTCGCGCCCGAGGTGACGGTGAACGCGATCGCGCCGGGGCTGTTCCCCAGCAAGATGACCGCCTTCGCCTTCAACGACGGCAACGAGCAGGAGGTCGTGAAGCGCATCCCGATGCGCCGCGCCGGACGCCCCACCGACATCGCCGGGGTAGCCCTGTTCCTGGCGAGCTCCGCCGGCTCCTACGTCACCGGAGCGGTGCTGCCGGTCGACGGCGGGACGACGCTGCGCTGAGCTTGTCCGCTGTGTAGCGCAGGGCTGTGGATCGGGCTCTGCTGTCCACAGCCGGCCTCGTCGCCGCCCGGAACCTGGCCTCGTCGGGCGAACGTGGGCGGCGTCGGCGACCCGCGCCGCGACCCCGAGGGAGAGCGATGACCATCAACAACCTTGTCCTGATCGGCAACCTGGTCGAGACCCCGGTCGTGCAGGTGACCGCCGGTGGCGTCTCGCGCACCCGGTTCCGGCTCGCGAGCACCGAACGGCGCCGCGATGCGACCAACGACACCTGGTACGACGGCGACAGCGTCTTCATGCACGTCACCTGCTGGCGTCGGCTCGCCGAGAACGTCGTCTGCTCCCTCGACAAGGGCGACCGGGTCATCGTGTCCGGGCGGCTGCGGCAGTGGACGGCGGAGAAGGATGGTGTGCGCCGCACGATGCACGAGATCGAGGCCGACGCCATCGGCCCGGACCTGCAGCGGGGGATCGTCTCGGTGGCGCGTCAGCGGAAGCCGCAGCCGGGTGAGGGGACGGCGCCCGACGTGACCGGCACGTCCGGCCCGGCCGAGGAGTCGTCGTCCAACGCTGACGTCGAGCTGCCTGTGCAGGCAGGGGCCGAGGTCGACGACACGGAGCTGACCGATGACCCGTGGCTGCCACCGCTGGCCGCCTCGACGGTCTGACCGCCGCTGTGACCCGGCCGGGCGCGGAGCTGTCGAGCCACTAGGCTTCGCCCGACGAACAGCGACGCGCCGGGCGGGGCACCGGCGGGAAGGTGAGCGCGTGGACCAGGGCTCGGCAGCACGTGGCTGACCTGCGTGCCGGCTCGGCGTCCGGCGAAGCCGCTGCCGCGCAGCCCGCGGATCAGCACCCGACGCCGGAGCGGCCGGGGACCGTCGCGCCCGGCAGGCGGCTGCGGCGGCTTCAGCGGCTTCGGCGTCCACGGGGCCCCGCCCTGGTCGTCGCTGCCCTCGCCCTCGCGTCGGCCGCGGTCGCCGTGCTGCTCAGCGTCCTGATCTTCCCGCACCTGTCGATCAACAACGACGAACCGATCTACCGCCTGCAGGCGCAGACGTTGGCCGACGGTCACCTGTTCCCGGTTGCGCCTGCGCCGGCCGACTCCTACCGGCCCTGGCTCGCCGTCGTCCGCGACGGGCACTACGTGCTGAAGTACACGCCGGTCGTGCCCGGGATCCACGCTGCGAGCCTGGCGCTCACCGGAGGTTTCGCCACCGGGCTCGCCCTGCTGGCCGCCGCCGGCGTCGTGGTGACCTACCTGCTGGCGCGGGAGGTCCTCGACGACCGCCGGGTCGCGGCGCTGGCTGCCGGGCTGTGGGCACTGTCCCCGCTGACCATGGTGCAGAGCGCGATGTTGCTGCCGTACCTGCCGTTCGTGATCCTCGTCGAGCTGGTCGTCCTGGGTGCGTTGCGAGGCATCCGGCTGTCGCGACGGCTTCCGCTGGCCGGCGCGGGCCTCGCCCTCGGCCTCGCAGTGGCCGCCCGGCCGTACGACACGGTGCTGTTCCTCCTGCCGCTGGCCGGGTGGCTGGTCTGGTCCTCCCGGCGACGGCTCGGCTGGGCGGTGTCGTCGCTGGCGCTCGGCCTGGCTCCTCCGCTGATCGGGCTGCTCGCCTTCAACGCCCTGGCCACGGGCTCGCCGCTGACGCTGCCCTTCGCGCTGCTCGAACCGGATGACAAGCTCGGCTTCGGTGGCCGGCAGCTCTACCCGAGCGACCCGCCGCACTCCTTCGGGATCGCACAGGGGTTCGCAGGCATCGGTAACCACCTCTGGCTGCTGGGCATCGGGTGGGCGGCCGGCGGCGTCCTGCTCGCCGTGCTGGCGGTCGTAGCTGTCGTCCGGGGCCGGGTGAGTCGTCCAGGTGCCCTGCTCGGCGCCGGCGGGCTGCTGCTGTGCGTCGGCTACCTGGCGTTCTGGGGGGCGTGGAACGCCTCGAACCTCTGGGGCGGCATCCGCTTCGTCGGCCCCTTCTACGTTCTGGTGCTGCTGGTCCCGCTGGTCGTGCTGGGCGCACGGGGACTGGCTGACCTGTTCGCCGGCGCTCGCCTCGCCCGGGCAGGCGGCGTGCTGGTCTCGCTGCTCGGCGTCGGGCTGATCACGACCACGCTGCTCACCGCGCTGCCCGCCGACGCCACCATGAGTTCCCACGACGACGCGCTGGACCACGTCCTCGCCGCGCAGGGGAACAGCGTGGTCTTCGTTCCGACCAACCCGCAGTTCCTGCAGCACCCGTCCGCCGTCCTCGACAACGGCGCGTGCGACGGCCAAGGCTGCCCCGACGGCCGCACCGTGTTCGCGCTCACCACGGGTGTCGACGACTTCACGGTCGTCCGCGACAACCCGGGTCGCGCGCTGCTGCGGCTGCGCATCCTCGGGGCCTACAACCGGACGCCGGACACCCGCTACGTGGCGTGGCTCGAGCGGCTCCGCGAGGTGGACGCCCCGGAGGTCCCGCTGATGGCCACCGTCCGCGTGCCGGCCTTCCCGTCCGCGCGCCTGGTGCTCACCGTCGGCGACCGACGCCTCTCCTGGGCGCTCCCGGTCGGCACCACCTCCAACCTCGCGGTCCGGTTGACCCCGGGCGGCCCCGAGATCCCGGCGCTCGGCCCCCCGCTGGTCGAGACCGGCCCCGTTCGCGACCCGGTGCTGAAGCCGGAGATCGAGTCCGCGACTCCCGGCGCGCTCGTCGCCACCGTCCTCGTGGCGGCGCCGTCTGGCCGTGAACTGCTCGTCGAGGGCGACCGCATCGCCGTCCGCACCGACGCCACCGGCGTCTCCGTCCTCGCGCCCGACGGGCTCGTCGCACGGCAGGGCCGCGGCCAGGATCCCGCGCTGCAGCTTCGCCTTCCCGGCTGACGAACCGGCTGACGCCGCGCTGAGCCCATAGGCTGCAACACATGGCGCAGTACATCTACTCGATGCGCAAGGTGCGCAAGGCCGTCGGCGACAAGGTCATCCTCGATGACGTCTCGCTGTCGTTCCTGCCCGGCGCCAAGATCGGCGTGGTCGGACCCAACGGGGCCGGCAAGTCCACGGTGCTGAAGATGATGGCGGGGATGGACACGCCGTCCAACGGCGACGCCACGCTGAGCCCCGGCTTCTCGGTCGGCATCCTGCTGCAGGAACCGCCGCTGGACGAGACCCGCGACGTCCGCGGCAACGTCGAGCAGGCCGTGCACGAGATCCGTGAGGTCCTGCGCGAGTACGAGGAGATCAACGAGAAGCTCGGCGCCCCCGACGCGGACTTCGACAGCCTCCTCGCGTCCCAGGCCGAGCTGATCGACAAGATCGAGACGCACGACGCCTGGGAGCTGGACTCGAAGCTCGATCAGGCCATGGACGCGCTGCGCCTCCCGCCGGGCGACGCCGACGTCACGCTGCTGTCCGGTGGCGAGCGACGCCGCGTCGCGCTGTGCAAGCTGCTGCTGGAGCAGCCGGACCTGCTGCTGCTCGACGAGCCCACCAACCATCTCGACGCCGAGTCCGTCGCCTGGCTCGAGCAGCACCTGGCCAAGTACCCGGGCGCCGTGCTCGCCGTGACGCACGACCGGTACTTCCTCGACA
>JAVEDQ010000066.1 GCA_030840885.1 Frankiaceae bacterium | reverse complement strand
GCGGCCACCTCGCGTGCCGCGACGGGCTGCGCGCGCATCCGCGGCACGAACGCGACGGGGCCTGGCGACCGGGCGAGCAGCTGACCGGCGAACTCGTGGAACTGCGTCGCGCGCAGCACCGTCGAGGGCAGCTCGCTCGCGCGGAGCAGCTCCTCCTGGCGCCGCTTGCCGAAGTAGTAGCCGAACGGCACGCGATCGATGCCGACGATCGAGAGCGCGACGAGGTGCCGGACGCCGGCCTCGATGCCCGCGGTGGTGAGCGTGCGGGTGACCGCGCCGAAGAACGCCTCGGCCGGCGCACGTCTGGTCGTCGTCACGTTGCTGACGTCGATCACGGCCTCGCAGCCGCGCAGGGCGTCGGCCGCACCTGAGCCGCTGACCAGGTCGACGCCGGCGGATCGACTCAGGACGACCGGGTCGTCACCGCGCTCGCGCAGTACGTCGACGACATGCCGCCCGACGAGGCCGGTGCCGCCGGCCACCGCGACCCGGGTCACGCCGCCGCTGCCGACGTCGGTTCAGACAGGAGGTTCATACCCGTCTTGACGAGCGACCGCATCCGGCTGTGACGAGCGACCGCATCCGGCTGTGACGAGCGGTGCCGGTGGGCATGGCTGGGTCAGCCGAGGCCGCCGCGCTGCGGGATCGCGAGTGCCTCGATCGCCGGCGCGTACATGCCCCGCTTGATGGCCGCCATCGTCGTGCCGTCCTTGCCGGCCAGCGGCCGGGCGATGGCGAGCGCTGACGAGAGGACCTCGCCCTCACCGGCGACGACGTCGATGATGGAAGCGGCGAGCGCGTCGGTGCCGCCGTAGCGCCGCCCGGTCGTCATCGCCTCGTGCGCCGACTTCTTCGACAGCTTCGCCTGGATCAGCGCGGCCATCCCCGGCGTGAACGGGATGTGGATGTCGACCTCAGGGAGGCAGAAGAAGCCGCGGTCGGCCCGCATCACCCGGAAGTCGCAGGCCAGCGCGAGCATCGCCCCGGCCGCGAAGCAATGACCCTGGATGGCGGCGACGGTGGCCAGCGGCAGCGTCAGGACCCGGCCGAGCAGGGCGTGGACGGCGTCGACGTGTGGCGGGATGTCGGAGGCGTTGGCGGCCATCCACTCCAGGTCGAGCCCGTTGGACCAGAACTTGCCGCTGGCCGCGAGCACCAGCGCGCGGGGGGCGTCCGCCGCCTCCACCTCGTCGAGCAGCCGGTTGATCTCGGCGACCGAGTCGGGGTTGAAGCGGTTCTCGTCGGTGCCGAGGTCGAGGACGAAGACCTCGCCGTCGCGGTCGAGCTGGGCCACGGATGCTCCTGTGTGCGGCGGGGTGGGACAAGTTACTCGTCAGTACAGCACGGACGTCGCGGGCATCGTGCCCAGGCAGCGGGTGAGCGTGATCCGCACACGCTCCTTTCATCCGAAGCGGAGGATGCCGCATCTCGCGGTCCTCCGCGATTGTTCGGCCATGTAGGCGGGGCCGCACCCGAGCGGACTCCTGCCCGAGAGGGCCGCGCTGTCGGCGGCGGGAGGAGCAGCAGTGACTGCCGACCAGCTACTGACCGCGCTGTTCAACGGAGGCATCGCCATCTCGATCGGTGCCACCGTCATGTCCCTCGGTATGACCTTCACCGTGCAGCAACTGGTCGCCCCCCTGCGCCGCTGGGTCCTGGTCGTGGGCATGGTGGCCCTGAACGCCGTGGTGATCCCGGCTGCGGCCTGGGGGCTCGCCGTGCTTTCGCCGATGGGCGACAAGTACGTCGCCGGCCTTGTCCTCGCAACCCTCGGCGCGGGCAGTGCGGCATCGCTGAAGGGCGCCCAGCTCGCTCGGCGGGCAGACCTGCCGCTGGCGGTGTCGATCGTCGTGGTGCTGCAACTGGTCAACATCCTCGCCGTGCCGGTGTGGGCCGGGCAAGTCGTCAGCGGCGCGTCGATCAGCGCCTGGGACATCGTGAAGAGCCTGCTCGCGTTGGTCCTTCTCCCGCTGGTGGTCGGCCTCGGCGTGCGGGCCCGGTACGCGGACCACGCGAAGACCTGGCAGCCCGAGCTCGTGAAGGCCGCCAACCTGGCACTCGTGATCGCTCTGACCACCGGCATCGCCGCGAACTGGAAGACGATCAAGTCGATGTTCGGGTCGTGGGTCATCGTCACGGCCCTCGTGATCGTCGTTCTCGCCGCCGTCCTGGGTCTCCTGCTGGGCGGCAGGAACGCCGAGATCCGCACGACGACCGGCCTGGTCTCGGTCTTCCGCTTCGGATCGCTCGGTCTGATCATCATCGGCTCGCAACTGCACGGGGACCCGACCTACCTCGGCCCCGCCATCACGTTCGCACTCATCGACTTCGTGCTGCCGCTCGTGCTGGCTGTGGAGATCGGCCGCAGAGGCGTCGCGACGACGCCAGCGCCCAGGACGCCGGAGGACGGCCGTCCGGTACGGCGTCCGAAGGACCATGCGACGAGATCGGGACCTCGCCGCGACGGGTGAGAGAGCCACTCGGAGTGACGAGGGGCACGGCCTGGGCACAGGAGGGCCGCGACAAGATGGGAAATGATCGGACGTCTCCGGCAGTAGCCGGAGGCGTCGGTGCCGGTCAGAGCCAGCATCCCCAAACGCAGGCAGCTCAGGAGGGCGACAGATGCAGTTCGGTCGGTACTACGAGGAGTTTGAGGTCGGCGCGACCTACAAGCACTGGCCAGGCAAGACGGTGACCGAGTACGACGACCACTTGTTCTGCCTGCTCACGATGAACCACCACCCGCTGCACATGGACGCGAACTTCGCCGAGAAGACGACGCAGTTCGGCAAGAACGTGGTCGTCGGCAACTACATCTACTCGCTGCTGCTCGGCATGAGCGTCGCCGACATCAGTGGCAAGGCCATCGCCAACCTCGAGGTCGAGTCGCTGCGGCACGTCGCGCCGACCTTCCACGGCGACACCATCTACGGCGAGTCGACGGTCCTGGACAAGAAGGAGTCGAAGTCCAAGGACGACCGCGGCATCGTCTCCGTCGAGACCAAGGGCTACAACCAGGACGGCAAGCTCGTCTGCGTCTACCGCCGCAAGGTGATGGTGCCGAAGCAGTCGCACGCGACCGCCGGCGAGCAGCCGGGGCGTCCCGAACTGCAGGAGAACTAGCAGCCGGAGAACCAGCCCTATCGCGTGTGAGGCTGCCGTCGCTCCGGCGACGGCAGCCTCTTACGCGTTGCGGGGGTTCAGCGCGCCCGGAACGAGGCGGCGACGGCGCGGGCCGCACTTCGGGCGGACCTCCGGACCGACCGGAGGGTCTGCGCCACGGCGTGACCCACTGCTCGGCCAGCGGTGGCCAGGCCTCGGCCAGCGGCAACCAATGTTGGGCGGCACATGCGCCCGAGCAGTACGAACGGAAGGGCGAGGATCCACAGCACGATCAGGAGTCCCCGGCCGAGTGCACGTAGCAGGCTCCTGGCGGCGCGTGCCGCGGCGACGACCGGCGGGGCCATCACGCGTAGTGCGGCGACGGTGCCCCGGCCCAGCGCACGCAGCAGCCGCAGGCCGGCCTGTGCCGCGACGACGAACGGGCGGGAGAGCACCCGCGTGACCACGGCGACACCATGACCGAGGGCCCGCACTCCGCGCCAGCAGGTTC
>JAVEDQ010000605.1 GCA_030840885.1 Frankiaceae bacterium | reverse complement strand
AGCCGCTCGACCCCCGGGCAGCTGCAGTCGGCCTGGAACCGCTCCGGCGTCACCGGTGGGGCGACCGTCAACGGGCAGGACGCGTGACAGGCGCACGGGCACATCCGGGTGCGCAGCGTGCCGTCAGGGGCCGATGCGCCCCCGACGCCGTGGAGACACTGACCGTGCCGGCCCTCCTGACAGGCGAGCGAGGTCAGGTCCTGCCGGGCCGGGGTGCTGCGGGGGTTGCGGCGCCTGATCGCGTCCTGCAAGCAGTGCCTCAGCATGTGCTTGCTCTACCCACGCGCGCAGTCGGAGTTCGGGGTCGGCGAGGACGCGGAACGCTCGCAACGGCAGCAGCGAGGTCGGGGCTGCTGCCGTGCGAGGGCTTCGAGATGCACGTCCTGGTCGCCCCGGCGTCCGTCAGTGGGTGACGGCCCTGTGTTGACGGCTCAGCGATTGACGGCTCAGTGGTTGACGGCCAGGCCCCGACGGGAGCCGACGCGCTCCCAGATCAGCAGGACGATGATCGCGCCGATCACCGAGCCAATGATCCCGGAGGGCTGGAAGAAGCCGTTGGCCGAGTCCTTGTGGAAGATCAGGTAGCCGATGAAGCCCCCGACGAACGAGCCGACGATGCCGAGAAGAATCGTGGCGGGAATCGACATGTGCTGCCGGCCGGGGACGAGCAGCCTGGCAAGGGCCCCGGCGAGGAGGCCGACGACGATGAGACTGATGATGAGACCGAGCATGGCGAGCCCTTCGCGGTGAGCGCCGGAGCGCATCGGTTGCCCCGCTCCTGCGGGGATCACCAGCGAACCCGATGCCGCCCGCGACGACTACACCCCTAGGTGGGTAGTTCTCTACGGTGGCCGGGTGGCCGCCGACGACTCCTCACCCGACGAGTGCTCACCCGACGAATGCTCACCCATACTCGTCGCGCTGGTCGACGACTACGACGTCGTCCTGGCTGGTGTCGCGCGGATGCTGGACCCGTTTCGCGACCGCATCCTCATCGCTGAGATCGATGCGAACGAACCGGTCAAGGACGAGGTCGACATCGTGCTCTACGACTCGTTCGGTCAACCGGAATCGGACCATGACGAGATCGCGGTGCTGGTGCGGAACCCGCGGGCGCGTCGCGTCGTGGTCTACACCTGGAACTTCCACCGTGAGCTGGTCGAGAACGCCCGGGAGCTCGGCGCCTGCGGTTACCTGTCCAAAGCGCTCCCCGCGGAGGATCTGGTCGCCGCTCTCGAGGCGGTGCACGCCGGGGAGATCGTCGTAAGTGACCCGCCGCCGCGCGCCGTCAGCGCACCGGGCCTCGACTGGCCCGGACGGACCGAGGGGTTGTCCGACCGTGAAGCCGAGGTGCTGGCCCTCATCACGCAGGGCTTCAGCAACGCCGACGTGGCCCGGCTGGCGTTCCTCTCGCCGAACACCGTGAAGTCCTACGTCCGCACCGTCTACCGGAAGATCGGGGTCGAGAGCCGCACGAAGGCGGTGCTCTGGGGGCTCGACCACGGGTTCCGTCCGGACCATCGGCGGATCGAACACTGGCGCGGCGGTCCCTGACGCAGCACGAGGGCAATCGCCCCCAAGCGCCGAAAATGGCTGGACCTGCTCCCGTAACCTTTCAAACGTGTCTGCTCGTCTCGCTCTCGATGCCTGGCGCGATCTGCCCGCGGCCCAGCAGCCCGCCTGGCCGGACGTCGCCGTGCTCGCCCACACGGTCGGTGAGCTGGAGACGGTCCCGCCGCTCGTCACCGGCCCCGAGGTCCGTCGGCTGACCGAACGCCTCGCCGCCGTCGCCCGGGGTGAGGCCTTCCTGCTGCAGGGCGGCGACTGCGCCGAGACCTTCGTCGGCAACACCGCGAACCAGATCCGTGACAAGGTCAAGACGCTGCTGCAGATGTCGGTGGTGCTCACCTACGGTGCCTCGCTGCCCGTGGTGAAGCTGACGCGCATGGCCGGGCAGTACGCCAAGCCGCGCTCCACCGACATCGAGGCCGCGACCGGGCTGATGTCCTACCGCGGCGACGCCGTCAACAGCCTGGAGCCGACTCCGGCCGCCCGCGTGCCCGACCCGCGGCGGATGATGCGCGCGTACCAGAACAGCGCGGCGACGATCAACCTGCTGCGCGCCTTCGCCACCGGCGGCTTCGCCGACCTGCACCAGGTGCACGCGTGGAACCAGGACTTCGTGCTCCGCTCACCGGCGGGGGAGCGCTACGAGCTGATCGCCCGCGACATCGAGCGGGCGCTGTCGTTCATGCGCGCCATCAACGTCGACCTCGGCCCCACCGGACACATGGTCGAGCTCTACACCAGCCACGAGGCGCTGCTGCTCGAGTACGAGCGTGCGCTCACCCGCACCGAGGACGCCACCGGCCTCGCCTACGACACCTCGGCCCACATGGTCTGGGTGGGCGAGCGCACCCGGCAGCGGGGTGGGGCGCACCTCGCCATGGTCGCCGGCATCGGCAACCCGATCGGGGTCAAGCTCGGGCCGACGACCACGCCCGAGGACGCCGCCGCCATCGTCGAGCAACTCGACCCCGACGGCATCCCCGGCCGGCTGACCCTCATCTCCCGGATGGGGGCCGGCAAGATCCGCGACGCGTTGCCGCCGCTGGTCGAGAAGGTGCGCGCCACCGGCCACCAGGTCGTGTGGACCTGCGACCCGATGCACGGCAACACCCGCACCGTCGGCGCCATCAAGACCCGTCACTTCGACGACGTGCTCGACGAGGTGCTCGGCTTCTTCCAGGTGCACCGCGAGCTGGGCACCTGGCCAGGCGGGCTGCACGTCGAGTTCACCGGTGAGGACGTCACCGAGTGCCTCGGCGGGGCCGACGAGATCCGCGAGGGCGACCTCGAGACCCGCTACGAGACCGCCTGCGACCCGCGGCTGAACACCTCGCAGGCGCTCGACCTCGCCTTCCTCGTCGCGGAGATGCTGCAGAAGCGCTGATCCTCGGATCGAGTGAGGCCCTCCCGTCGCCCTGACGACGGGAGAGTCTTACGCCTCGCGGGACCGCCGCTAGAGGATCGGCGTCCCTCCGGTGACGGCGTAGCGCGCGCCGGAGATGTAGCTGGCCTCGTCGGAGGCGAGCAGGACGTACACCGGCGCGAGCTCGGCGGGCTGCCCCGGACGACCCAAGGGCGTCTCCTGTCCGAACTTGTCGACCGACTCCGCCGGCATCGTCGCCGGGATCAGCGGCGTCCAGATCGGGCCGGGCGCGACGCTGTTGGCGCGGATGCCCTGCGGGCCGAGCAGCTTCGCCAGCGACGCGCACATGTTGGCGATCGCGGCCTTGGTGGCGCTGTAGGGCATCAGGTCCGGGACGGGGTTGTCGGAGTTGATCGACGAGCTGCCGATGATCGACGAGCCGGCCTGCATGTGCGGGATCGCGGCCTTGGTGAGGTGGAAGAACGCGGACAGGTTCGTCGCGAGGGTGAAGTCCCATTCCTCGTCGGGGATCTCCTCGACGGTCTGGTGCGACATCTGGAAAGCGGCGTTGTTGACCAGGACATCGACCCGGCCGAACTCCTCGACG
>JAVEDQ010000596.1 GCA_030840885.1 Frankiaceae bacterium | reverse complement strand
CCGGCCACGGCCTGGCCGTAGGCGATGACGTTGGACTTGTAGTGGCCGGTGGCGGCGTCGAACTGGCCGCCGCAGGTGATCAGGCGAATGGTCGGCACTGGTGTGTTGGCGTAAACGGTGAGGGTCGGGAACGCATCTTTGGCGTACTCACGTACACCGGTGATCCGGTAGTTCACCTGCTGGCCGTCGGCCCTCGGAACCGTGACCAGGTCACCCGGTCGTAGATCTCCAAGCCGGAAGAAGACCCCCGGGCCGCTGTGGGAGTCGACGTGTCCGAGGATCACCATCGGTCCGGTCTGCCCCGGTGTCACGGAGTCGGTGAACCAGCCCGCGGACTGGAACGAGTGCGGCACCTCGATGCTGTGGTCGGGGTTCTCTCCGAGGTGCTCGAGACCGGAGCGGACACCGATTGCGGGGATGGTGATAGCCGTCGGCGTCGATCGTGGCAGCCCGCCCGTGGCCGTCGACCGTTGAGCCGCTTCGCCGGAGGTGCCGGCCTGATCGGCTGTCGGAGCCAGCACGACGCCGGCGGCGTCTGCTCTGGGCGCTGGTGCCGACGGCTTCTGGTCGAGGAGCCCGAACATCAGGAGGGTGGCCCCCGCGAGGGCGGCAATCACAGCCAGGGCGGCACCCAACCAGCGGGTGCGGCCCGACGATCGGCTAGGACGACGCCATCTCGCGGGGACCATTCTCATCTCAGAACTTCCTGCTGTCGCTGGTCGACGGGATCAGCGCGTAGCGAATCGGCGAGCAGCGTAGGCACCCGAGCCGGCCAGCAGCATGCCGCCGATGGCGAGGATCCCGACGTCCTGCGTTCCGGCCGTGCCGCCGGCACCGGTGGCGGCGCCGCCGCTCGGAACCGAACCCATCTGGGAGGCAACGAGCTTGCCGCAGATGGCGGGGGCTGTCGCAGCCTGTGGCAACGACGGCACCAGCTCACTCTTCTCGGTGGTCGCGGCCTTCGGTGCGGTGGCCGGGTTCAGGCCGTGCACGACGATCACCGCGGTACCGCCATTGATGGCCTGCACCGTCGCGGAGTCGAGCTGGATCGTCCGGCTGTACTGGAACGACGACCCGCTCGGCGAGGTCTTCGTGTTCGTTCCGTCTGCCGGTGTGGTGCCGCCGCTCTTCGACAGGGTGGTCAGGATCGGCCCGTAGGACGGCGCGCCTTCGGTTGTGGTGATCAGCCCGTCGTGGTTGGCATCCGCCGACGCGGTCGGGCAGACCCCGTCCGCTCCGCCGTGGATGTGCTGCACGTGCGGGAACGGGCCACCCATGAACGTCGAGGCGAGCCCGCTCGCGTTCTCGGTGATCGTCGCCGAGTTCCCGTTCAACATCAACATCAGGTTGCCGGACGCTGACGTCTGCCCGTTCAGCGGCACTGGAGACAGCGTGGCCGAGTACGTCTGTCCACCGGACGTGGCGGCAGACGCCGGCAGCGCGGCCAGCACCGGTAGGCCGAGCGTTCCCGCGACTACCGCCGCAGCAGCAAGTGACTTCCTCATAGAAGCAACACCCTTCGAAAATGTGCCCCAGGTCTCATCGCCTGGATCGCACCCCTTCGTTCGCGGGTTCCTATTCCGATGGTTGCGCCCATGTGGAACATTTGTTCGTTGTGTGCGGAACAGCTCGCGAATCTGGGGCGCGCACCGACCGGGATCCGCACGGCGTGGCAGCGCTACGACCTCCGCTCCCGTTGACCCCGCCGGCAGTAGCCGCACGATTCTGACGGCCAACGACTCAGAACCGCTCGTCAGCCCTTTACCGTCGAGAGGTTGTTCAGGAGAGTTGCCCGATGCGCTCCCCGGACCTTCGGTGTCTTCCACGTACCGCAGCGTGGCAGCACCGGGAGGCCCGCTCGGGGTTCGAGGTGGCGTTGTTCGACGTCCTCGATGACGGCTACCGCGCTCGCGGTTGCACAACAGCCGTCGAGCATGGCCGCAGCTGGATCGTCGACTACGACATTCGCCTCGACATCTTCTGGCGGACCAGGGAGTGCGCCGTCAGCAACCGGACCGCCTCGCGCGCGGGCTCTACGCTGCTCGAGTCCGACGGCGCAGGCCGATGGCAGGTCGACGGTGTCGAAGATCCGAACCTCGAGGGGTGCATCGACATCGATCTCGAGTCGTCGGTTCTGACCAACGCTTTCCCGGTGCACCGCCTCGAGCTGCCGGTCGGCGCACGTGGGTACGCGCCGGCCGCCTTCGTTCGGGTGACCGATCTGGCGGTGGAACGGCTCGAACAGACCTACCTGCGCGTCGCGGATGAAGGGCCGCGATCGCGTTACGACTATTCCGCTCCGGCCTTCGACGTTGCGTGCCGCCTCGTCTACGACGAGTCAGGCCTACTGCTGAACTATCCCGGTCTTGCCGTACGAGCGGATGGTCCCCTGGGGTAGCACCCGGCGACGGGCTGCTTCCGGTACGCGGCCCCTGTACAACGGGCAGCGACACCGGGCGGCCGCGGATCTGGTGGGGCCGGATCATTCGCGATCCCGCCCCATGCGTGCCGCGGTACGCCACGATGGCTCGGACACGACCGAGGTCAGCGGAGGCGAGCTTGTCATGCGATCGCTGGAGACCGACTATCTGGTCGTCGGAGCGGGCGCCATGGGCATGGCGTTCACCGACGCCCTGATCGACCACGCCGACGTGCACGTGACGTTGGTCGACCGTCGGCACGCGGCCGGCGGGCACTGGCAGGACGCGTACCCGTTCGTCCAGCTGCACCAGGCGTCATTGTTCTACGGCGTCGCGTCCTCCGTTCTCGGCGACGGCCAGGTACAGCGGACCGGCCCCGAAACCGGCCTCCAGGAACGGGCCCGCAGGTCGCAGATCACGGCCTACTACGACGACGTTCTCCACCGGCACTTTCTCGGGACGGGACGGGTGACGTTCCTGGGCGGCAGCGACTACTGGGCCGAAGGCGGCAACCATTACGTCACCTCTCGCATCTCGCGCGAGACGGTGAATGTCCACGTACGACGTCGAGTCGTCGACGCGACGGTGTTGTCGCCGAAGATCCCCGCGACGACACCGCCACCGTTCGTTGTCGCCGACGACGGCAACGACGTCATCGCGATCAACGACCTCGGCGGGCTGGAGGCCGCGCCGACGAACTTCGTCATTGTGGGCTCCGGCAAGACCGCGACCGACGGCATCATCTGGCTGCTGGCCAACGGCGTGGCGCCGGACCGGATCGCGTGGGTGCGCCCGCGCGACCCCTGGATGCTCAACCGCGCCGCCGTTCAGCCCGACCCGCCGGTGGCACTGGGCATGCTCGCGGACATCATGGCCGCAGCCGCTGCGGCCGAGTCCCTCGCCGACATGTTCCTGCGGCTCGAGGCCGCCGACGTCATGCTCCGGGTCGACCGCGACGTCACGCCGACGATGGCGAAGACACCGACGCTCGCGAGATGGGAGCTCGACCAGCTGCGCAGCATCGAGAACGTCGTCCGGCTCGGCCACGTCAAGCGGGTGACCCGCCAGGAGATCGTCCTCGAGCACGGCTCGGTCCCGCGGCCGCCCGACTCGCTCGTCGTTCTCTGCGCGGCGCCCGGACTGCAGTACCCGCCGCTCGTACCGATCTGGAGCCCGGACAAGATCCGGCTGTTCATGATCCGCGCCGGGTTCCCCTGCTTCAACGCGGCGCTGGCCGGCTACGTCG
>JAVEDQ010000586.1 GCA_030840885.1 Frankiaceae bacterium | reverse complement strand
GGTGGTGCTCGCGGTGTGGGCCGTTCTCGCGGGGCTGTTGGCTGCGCGCACCTTCCGCTGGGAGTGACAGCCGCTGCGACCTGCACGGAGTGGCACTGGTCCCACGATGTAGCGCAATCAGTTATCGACAGCGCGTGATCGTGCGGGCAGACTCCGCTCATGCGCCGCATGCCCCCGGTCGTCTTCGGTCTCGTTCTGGTCACCGCTTCACTGCTCGGGCTCAGCGGCTGCGACTGGGTGACCTATCACGGGAGCGGCACCCGCAGTGGCGCTCTCGCCGGCGGTGCACAGGTCCGGTCAACGAGCACGGCCTGGCAGTCCGCACTCGACGGCGCGGTGTACGGCGCGCCGGTGACCGGCGCGGGTTCTGTGTTCGTGGCGACCGAGCACGACGTCGTCTACGCACTCGATCCGGCAACCGGCCGAGCGCGATGGCGTACGACGGTTGGTACGCCGGTGCCGCTGAGGGCCCTGCCGTGCGGCAACATCGATCCGCTCGGCATAACCGGCACGCCCGCCTTCGACCCGGTGAGCAAGCGGCTGTTCGTCGTGGCCGAGACGACCGAGGCGGGTCGCGTGCGGCACCGGTTGCTCGGCCTCGACGCGGCGAGCGGACATGTCGTGCTCTCCCGGCTCGTCCCCCCGCCGACGGGTGACGAGACCGCGCACCAGCAGCGTGGAGCCTTGTTGGTGTCCAACGGGCGGGTCTACGTGCCCTACGGCGGGCTGGCGGGCGACTGCGGCAACTACGTCGGGGCCGTCGTCTCGGCGAGCACCACCGACGCGACCGGGTCGTTCACCTCTTTCCGTGTGCCGACGACGCGGGAGGGCGGCATCTGGACCCCGCCGGGGCCCACCCTCCTACCCAACGGTGACCTGCTCGTCGCGATCGGGAACAGCGAGCACACGCAGACCTCGCAGGGCTACGACGGCGGCGACTCGGTCACCCAGCTCACGCCCGGCCTGGCCCGGGTGCGGGACTTCCACCCGAGCACCTGGGCGCTGGACAACGCGGGGGACGCCGACCTCGGCTCGATGGGCCCGGCGCTGGTCGGCACGTCGGTCGTCCAGGCCGGCAAGAGCGGGACGGTCTACGTCGTCGACGCTGCGACGTTGGGGCGTCGATGGACCCGCATCCTGACCGGCGTCTCCTGCCGCGCCTTCGGAGGTGCGGCCGTGTCCGGCAACAGGGTCTATCTGCCCTGCACCACCGGCACGCTGGCGGTGGACGTAGACGGCAACGGCGTTCCGACCCGACGATGGGCGGTCGCCGGCGCCGGGTCTCCCGTCGTCTACGGTGCGACCCTCCTCGTCCCCGACCCAGTTGCGGGGCAGGTGCGGACCTACAACGCCTCTACCGGTAGCGCGGGACCGTCCTACCGGATCCCGTCGGGCAGCCTGACCCGGTTCGCCACCCCGGCGCTCGACCTGAACCGGGCCTACATCGGCACGACGAGTGGGGTTGTCGCGGTCGCTCTCGGGTCGTGATCGCTCGAGGAGGTTTTCCCGGTAGACGAGTCCGCTGGTAGTAGGCGGTCGTGCGCCCGGCCGGGTGAAAACGGCGCCCCGGCGCCGGTCGGTCGCGCACGTCGGCGGTGGAAGCCGTACCCTTCTCGCGCCATGAGTTCGTCGCAGCCGCCGCGTCCGCGGCCCACGCCGTCCCCTGCCCCCGCGCCCGTCACCGACGGCGCACCACCGGCGGAGGACACCGACGTGCTCGCCGCGCCGAAGCCGCGTCGCCGGCTCAACCCGCTGCGCCGACGCCGGCGGGACGCCGAACCCGCTACGGGTGGCGAGCACGAGGACTGGGACGACGAGTACGAGGACGACTTCGAGGACGAGTACGACGACGGCTATGACGATGGCTACGACGACGATTTCGAGGACGAGTACGACGACGGCTACGACGACGACGAGCCGTATGACGACGACGCGGACGACGGGCCGTACGAGGACGACGTACCGACGGGCGCGCCCCGTCAGCGGCGACGGCGTCTGCTGCCGCGGGCTCGCCGCCGCGCGGCCGATCCGGAGCTGACCGCGACCGACGCTCCGACAGCTGAGCACTCGACATCCGACGATCTGGCACACGACGATTGGGCCCACGACGACGATTCGGACGAGACGGAGCCGATCGCCGAGCCCGACGATCAGGACGGCGGCACTGCCACCCCCCGCCGGCGGCTCGGTGGTGGCCTCGGTAAGCGCCGCGGGCGCGGCCGCCCAGCCGGTCCACGCACAGGCCGTCGCCCGCGTCGAAAGGTGCCCGTTGCCGCCGTCCGGCAGGGCGCCGGCCGTCGCGTCACGAGCGTGCGGACCGGGGTCTCCGGCGCTGGCCGTCGCGTCGGCACCGGTGTCGGTCGCGGCTGGGCCGGTACGCGCTCCGGGGTCACGCGGGGTGCCCGCTTCGTCCGCAACCACTGGGGCCGAGCGGCCTACATCTACCTGGGCTTCGTCGGAGCCGCGCTGCTGCTGACCCTGCTGCTGTACTGGCACTCCGGCTTCACCTACGACGAGTGCAACTCGTGCGGCATCCCGCTGCTGCTGAGCGTCTCGCCGTGGTGGTTGCTGGTGTTGCCGTTCAACCTCGCGACGTGGCCGATGCTGCTGCCGCTGGCGGTCCTCGTCCCGTTCGCCGGCTTGAACGCCGAGCTGATCGACCGCTACTGGAAGCGCCCGACGCCGCTGTATCCCGACTGGGACTGACGCCGGGAACCTTCGCCGGACCGCAGTCTGCGAGACCGGAGTCTCTCCAGGTCATCGCGCGAAGCGCCATACCATGGAGGCGATGCCTCGCATACCGCTGCCACTGTTCCGGCGCCTGACCCGTGCCGCTGTGGTCCTGTTGGCCCTCATCGTCGTCAGCGGCGGTGCGGTGCGCCTGACCGGCAGCGGCCTCGGCTGCCCGACGTGGCCCCAATGCGGGGACGGCTCGTTCGTGACCCGCGCCGAGTTCGCGCACCACGGGCTGATCGAGTTCGGCAACCGGGTCGTGACCCTCGTGGTCGGTCTGGTCGTGCTCGCCCTGCCGCTGATCGCGCTGCTGCTCGACAAGGTCGAGACCCCCCGCGGCCGCCGCCGGCGCTCCGACCTGGTGTTCCTGAGCTTCGGGCTGTGGGTCGGCTACCTCAGCCAGGCGGTGCTCGGCGGCCTGACCGTTCTGTTCCACCTGCACCCGGCGCTGGTCGCCGGACACTTCCTCCTCTCCATGCTGCTGCTGCTCGACGCCGTCTGCCTCGACG
>JAVEDQ010000577.1 GCA_030840885.1 Frankiaceae bacterium | reverse complement strand
TCCCCCCAGCATCCTGAGCCCGGCTGTCCCTCGCGCCAAAAGGCCCGCGACCGGAGCCGAGCCGGACACTTATCATGCCTCTATGGGGAGCGAGGCACCCGCCGGTTTCCTCGCATGTACCGCGTGCGGGGCCGCGTTCCCGACCACCGTGAAGTTCTGCTTCGAGTGCGGGGCTCCCGTGCCCGGAGCCGCAGATCGTGAGACCCGCCGTATGGTCACTTTGTTGTTCACCGACGTGGCCGGCTCGACGGCGCTGGGCGAGCAGCTGGACCCCGAGGCGTACCGCGGCGTGATGGGTCGGTACTTCGCGATCGCGCACACGGCGATCGAGCGGCACGGTGGGACGGTCGAGAAGTTCGTTGGCGACGCGGTCCTGGCCGTGTTCGGTGTGCCGGAGGTCCACGAGGACGACGCGCTGCGCGCCGTACGGGCGGCGCACGAGCTGAACGAGGCGGTTTCCGAGCTTTCTGAGCGGCTCATTGTGGAGCTCGGGGTCCGGTTGGCGATCCGGACCGGCGTCAACACCGGTGCCGTGGTGGCCGGTGCCGCACGCGCGGGCGGCTCGTTCGCCACCGGGGATGCGGTCAACACGGCCGCCCGCCTCGAGCAGGCAGCTGGCCCCGGCGAGATCCTCGTGGGCGCGACGACGTTCGCGCTGGTCCGCGACGCGGTGGAAGCCGAGGCGATCGAGCCAGTAATAGCTAAGGGCAAGGCCGACCCGGTAACGGCGCACCGGCTGGTGCGCGTGCTCCACGAGGTCCCTGGCCGGCGCAGACGTGAGGACGTCGCCCTGATCGGTCGGGAGCAGGAGAACCGCATCATGGACGAGGCGCTAGCCCGCATGCTGAGTACTAGACACAGCCACCAAATCACCGTCCTCGGGCCTGCCGGGATCGGAAAATCCCGCCTGGTCAGCGAGTTCCTCACCAGGGTTGGCGACCGCGCCGCCGTGGCACGGGGCCGTTGTCTCTCCTACGGCCAGGGCATCACCTACTGGCCGCTGGTTCAGGTGCTGCGGGACGCGCTTCACCTGTCGGGCACCGAGTCGCCGGAGGTCACGCGAAATGCCTTAAACCAGGCGCTCGCGCGGGCACCCGACCGCGACGAGGTCGCCGGGCCGCTCATCACCTTGCTGGGGAAGGCTGACCTGCTATCCGGGACCGAGCAGACCACCTGGTGCGTACGCCGCCTCCTCGAGGAGCTCGCCGCACAGCGCCCGCTCGTACTGAGCGTCGACGACCTGCACTGGGCCGAGCCGACCCTTCTCGAGCTGCTGAATCGAGTGCGGGACACGGTCTCACACCTGCCGTTGCTCCTGCTGTGCCAGTCGCGTCCCGAGCTCCTGGATCTGCACCCCCGCTGGGGCGTCGAAGCGGTCGACGCCGCAACGGTCCGGCTCGACCCATTGAGCTTCGCCGAGACGAGTGCCGCCGTGTCTGCGCTCCTCGGCGGTGACCCCCCGGGGGGCCTCGCCGTCACGGTGGCGGACTGGTCGGGTGGCAATCCACTGTTCATCGAGGAGATCGTGACGCACCTCGTGGAGTCCGGAGTCCTGGAACACGAAGCCTCGGGCGGATGGCGGGTGGCCCGCCCGCTCGATCGAGCCCAGCCGCCGCCGACCGTCACGGCCCTGCTTGCGTCGCGTCTCGATCGGCTGCCCGCTCCCGAACGCGACTTGCTGGAGCGGGTGTCGGTGATCGGTCTCGAGTTCGCCACCGCCGACGTAGCGCTCCTGGTCGAACCCCGGACAAGGCCAGAGGTCGTCGACCTCCTTGCGTCCCTGGCACGTCGGGACCTCGTCCGTCCGGCCGGCTCAGGCGAGGGTGACACTTGGGCGTTCAAGCACGTGCTTGTGCGCGACGCGGCGTACGACGGGATGGCCAAGGCCCTTCGGTCCGAGCTGCACGAGCGGTTCGCCGACGCCCTCGCCGAGCGAGACGACACGGGCGGAGAGTGGGCCGGCTTCGTCGCGCATCATCTGGAGCAGGCGGCCCGTTACCGCCGCGAACTGGCGGGTCGAGATCCTCAAACAGAGGCCCTGGTGGGCCGCGCAGTCGATTCGCTGGTGCTCGCTGCCGACCGTGCGCGCGACCGCGAGCGCGAGGACACCGCCGTTGCCTATCTGGAACGCGCGATGGCCCTTGGGCCGTCCACCAGCACGACTCGACGAGAGATTCTCGCGCGACAAGCCTTCAGCTGCTCGGAGGCCGGCCTGTTCGATCAGCTCAGTGAGGTCCTGGAGAAGTTCGAAGCTGAGTTGGATGTCGGCTCCGACGGTCCGGACCGCGCGTTCCTACAGACGATGTCGGGCGTTCACGAGATGTCCACGGGTGGGGTCGTCGACCCGGCCGATGTTGCTGCTTCGGCGCAGGAGCTGCTCGCGCTCGGCCGGGCAGCCGGGGATACGCGGTGGATCGTCCGAGGGCTCAGAGCACTCACCCTCTGCTCGACCGTGCTGGCGTTGTGGGGCGACGCCGAAGCCAACTCCGATGAGATCATCCGGATCGGCCCGCCGGCCGATGCCCGCAACGCCCGCGCCATCCACCTCGTGGCGCTGACTCTGGGTGACGGCACGCTCCGTGAGGCCCGAGAACGGGTGAGCCGAGAAGCGACCATCGACGGCGCAACTGCAGCGCAGCAGCCGCTTAGCCTGCTATGGGACGGGCTCGTGGCGGCGGCCCGCTGCTCGCCCGAAGCCCGCGAGATCATCGCCGAAGCCGCAGCCCTATGCGACGACCTGTACGCAGCCCGTGCGATCAGTTACCCGACACTGCCCTTGCTCGTGGAGGCGTACGCGATGGACCGCGACACCGACGGCGCGATCGCCTACAGCCAACGAGTGAACGACGCGTTCCGACGCTCCGGCAACCTCGGCCACGCGTCGACGTACATCCTGGCGCAGGTACTGCTCATGCTGGAGCGCGGCGACGGCACGGAGACCGTGCTCCCACTGGTCGAGGAGGCCGCGAGCTACACCTCCCCCTACGACGGCCTCTCCGTCGCCTATCTAGCAGCCTGCCGAGCGATCCTGGCAGCTAGGTCGGGAGACCTCGAGGAGTCACACGAACTGGCCGCCGAGGCGTTGCGCGCCGCGGACGCCACCCATGAGGTGTGGCATCGCGCAGACCTGCGGCGCTGGCTCAGCGTGATTCCGCGGACCACCAGAGAAGCCGAGCTCGAGCGTCGGCTTCTCCTCGAGGCCGGCGAAATGTACGCGCGCAAGGAGATCCGCAGCTACGACGCCGAAATCCAGGCTCGGCTCATTGAGCTGAACCGTCAGGAGTCCTAGACAGTGGCAGCACGCGCATCGGCATGCGCATCCGCGCAAGAGGAACTCCCCTTGCGCACGAGGGCTTGGGAACCACGCGGAAGAGCCAATGCTGTCTTAACCGCCACCGCAATCAGGACGCCGAAAAGGCACAGGACCGCCTGCACCTGCGGCCGCGCCCGCGCCCGCGACCCTGGTGTGATCCGACCTGCTGTGATCTGACGGGTGATGTGCGACGTTCGTCTGCCACCTGATGTGCGACACCTGGCCTAGAACATTGAGGTGTTAGCGGTCCGTGGCCGCTGTCCTTTGATGCTACGGACTGGCTGGTCGGTGGTGCGCCTGACGACGAGGTCGTCGGCGTCGGGCAGCTGGATAGCCAGCGTGGTGTCGGATACCTGGACGGTCACGGTCAGATGGTGGTGGATCCTGCCGAGGGCGACCTGCTGACCGGCGACCATGATGATCCCGGTATTCGACGCGCGGCGTTGCACCCGGATCGGTTCGGTCGAGGGTCGTGGGACCGACCCGACCGGGCGGGTCCGTTGCAGTCTGGCCGCCTCGCCGGGCGCGAGCGGGTTGGGCCGGGTGCGCAACAGCTCACGGGTTTCAGGGTCGAAGAACACCAGCGGCATGCCTTCCTCGATGTAGATCCCGACCCGGCGGCCGGCGAGGATCTCCGCCGCGAGCACGACTCGTTGTCCCAGCGAGACCGTTCCGGCGCGGGCCACGGTCCGCTCGACTTCCACGACTGTGCGGTTGGCGCGGCTGCCCGGGCCAGCCTTCGACGGTAGTGGTGGCGGACCTGCCGGCACTGCACCTTGGGCGGTGAGGATGTCCAGGTCGTTGACGGTGAACCGCGACCGCAGCGTCTTGACCCGGCTGCCGGCGATGGACAGGTGCACCCATTCGCAGTCGATCCAGAACCGCACCACCTGGCCGGCTCGGGCCGGGCCGAGCCAGAACTGGTTCCCGCACAGCGCCATGTTCCCTGAACCCGGCACGGCCCGGTCGAGCTCGATCGCAGCGCCACTTCCGAGTTCGTGCACGGCATCGTGGATCGGCTCGGGTCCAGCCGTCACCGTCCCAGCCGGCTCACCGTCACGAGCTGGTGC
>JAVEDQ010000565.1 GCA_030840885.1 Frankiaceae bacterium | reverse complement strand
GACCAGCACGTCGCCGTTCTCGATCTTCTCGTAGTCGTCGTCATCCGTGAGCTCGAGCGCGAGCAGGCCGAAGTTCGCCAGGTTCTGCCAGTGGATGCGGGCGAACGACTTGGCCACGACGAGCCGCAGGCCGAGGGAGCGCGGCGCAACGGCAGCGTGCTCCCGCGACGACCCCTGCCCGTAGTTCTGCCCGCCAACGATGGCGGAGTTGCCGCCCTGCTCGCCGCTCTCCCGGTGCTCCTTAGCCCGCTTCGAGTACTGCTCGTCGACGTCGATGAACACGAAGTCGGCCATCCGCTCGATGTTGCTGCGGAACGGCAGCACCCGGTTCCCCGCGGGCATGATCTCGTCGGTCGAGACGTCGTCGCCGACCTTCAGCAGAACCGGCACCTCGAGCCGCTCCGGCAGTGGGTCGAACTCGGGCAACGATGCGATGTTCGGCCCCTTGACCAGCTCGACGTCGGAGCCGTCGTCCGGTGGCGGGAGCAGCTGGCGGGAGTCGGTCGAGTGCTGCTCCGGCAGCTGCAGTTCGGGGTAGTCGATGCCGAACTTCTCGGGCAGCGTCCGCGGGTCGGTGATCTCGCCGGTCAGCGCGGCCGCGACGGCCGTCTCGGGGGAGCAGAGCCAGACCGCGTCGTCCTTCGTGCCGGACCGACCCGGGAAGTTGCGTGGGAACGTCCGCAGGCTGTTCCGGTCGCTCGCGGGCGCCTGCCCCATCCCGATGCAGCCCAGGCAGCCCGCCTGGTGCAGCCGCGCGCCGGCCTGGATCAGCGGGGTCAGCAGCCCCATCGAGGTCAGGTCCACGACGATCTCGCGCGAGGTGGGGTTCAGGTCGAGCCCCACGTCCGGGTGCACGGTCTGGCCGTTCATCACCGCCGCCACCACGGCCGCGTCCCGGAGCCCCGGGTTGGCCGAGGAGCCGACGACCACCTGGTGCACCGGCGTCCCCGCGACCTCGGCGACCGGGACCACGTTGCCGGGCGACGAGGGCTTCGCGATGAGCGGCTCGAGCGATCCGAGGTCGATCTCGTCCTCGACGTCGTAGGTCGCGCCCTCGTCGGCGAGCAACTCGGAGAAGTCGTTCTCGCGTCCCTCGCTGGCGAGGAAGGTCCGGACGGCGTCGTCGGCCGGGAAAACAGTCGTCGTCGCACCCAGCTCGGCGCCCATGTTCGCGATGACGTGCCGGTCCATCGCGGACAGGTTCTCCAGCCCCGGCCCGTGGTACTCGATGATGCGGTTGGCGCCGCCCTTGGTGCCGTGCCGGCGGAGCATCTCGAGGATGACGTCCTTGGCCGAGACCCACGGCGGCAGTTCGCCGGTCAGGTTGATGCCCCAGATCTCCGGCATCCGGACGTAGAGCGGCTCGCCGGCGATCGCCATCGCGACCTCGAGGCCGCCGACGCCGATGGCGAGCATGCCGAGCGAGCCGGCGGCGCAGGTGTGGCTGTCGCTGCCCAGCATCGTCGCGCCGGGCTTCCCGAACCGCTGCATGTGCACGGGGTGGCTGACCCCGTTGCCGGGGCGGGAGTACCAGAGCCCGAACCGGGCCGCGGCGGACTGCAGGAAGACGTGGTCGTCGGCATTCCGGAAGTCGGTCTGCAGGATGTTGTGGTCCACGTACTGCACCGAGACGTCTGTGCGCGCCCGGTCCAGACCCATCGCCTCGAGCTCCAGCATCACGAGGGTGCCGGTGGCGTCCTGCGTCAGGGTCTGGTCGATCCGGATGGCGATCTCCTCACCCGGTGTCATCTCGCCGTCCACCAGGTGGCTCTCGATCAGTTTGCGTGCGACGTTCTCCGCCATCTCTGCTGCCCCTTCAGCCGCCGTATCCCGCGGACAGACTAGGACCAGACTGGGGACGCCCGGCCAACGGGCCGAGACGCGAACCACCGACTCGCACCGCCGGCGAGGGGGAGGTCGCTTCAAAAGCGCATCCGCCGGACGATGACCAGGGAAGACGTCGTGGGGTGAGTGACGGGACTTGAACCCGCGACACCCGGGATCACAACCCGGTGCTCTGCCAGCTGAGCTACACCCACCGTGGCCGGCCGGAGCCGGTCGGTACGGAGTCTAGCCAGTCGTGGCCGGGTTGGCTTCCGACTTGTCCGGCGTCTCGCCGGCCGAGCCGTTCTTCATCGACGTGGCGATGGCGCGGGCCTCGTCGGTGCTCGGGCCGGGCTGCGGCACGAAGATCGCCTGCCGGTAGTAGCGCAGCTCCTCGACGCTCTCGATAATGTCGGCGAGCGCGCGGTGACCGCCGTTCTTCTCCGGCGAGGCGTAGTAGGCCCGCGGGTACCAGCGGCGCGCCAGCTCCTTGACCGAGGAGACGTCGACCATGCGGTAGTGCAGCCAGTCGTCGAGCTCCGTCATGTCGCGGGCGAGGAAGCCGCGGTCGGTAGCGATGGAGTTGCCGCACAGCGGCGCCTTGCGGCGCTCGGGAACGAACTGCTTGATGTAGGCGAGCACCTGCTGCTCGGCGTCGGCGAGCGTGAGAGTCGAGGCACGCACCGCCTCCGTGAGCCCCGAGTGCGCGTGCATGTCGGCCACGACCTGGACCATGCCGTCGAGCACGTCGTCGGGGGCGTTGATGACCAGATCGAGACCCTCGTCGTCGACGAGGTTCAGCTCGCCGTCGGTGATGAGCACGGCGACCTCGATCAGCCGGTCGTTCACGAGGTCGAGCCCGGTCATCTCGCAGTCGATCCACACCAGCCGGTCCATCGACGGAAGGTTAGTCGACCGTTGCGATCACGCGATGTCGGTGGATCATGCGTTCGTCGGCTCCCACCCGCGGAGCCTGTCGCGCATACTGAAGCTCCGTCGCTGAACTCAGGAGGAACCCCGGGTGACCTACACCATCGCCCTGCCCTGTGTGGACCTGAAGGACAAGGCCTGCATCGAGGAGTGCCCGGTCGACTGCATCTACGAAGGCGACCGGATGCTCTACATTCAGCCCGACGAGTGCGTCGACTGCGGTGCTTGCGAACCGGTCTGCCCGGTGGAGGCCATCTACTACGAGGACGACGTCCCCGAGGAGTGGAAGCCCTACACGGAGGCCAACGCGGTCTTCTTCGCCGAGATCGGCTCGCCGGGCGGCGCCTCCAAGTTGGGGCTCATCAACTCCGACGCCCCGCTGGTCGCCGCGCTGCCGCCGCAGGAGCACGACGCCTGACGTCGCTCTACTGATCATTCGCACGTTGCGGAGGGAGGGCCGGTGACCATGCCGGAGCAGGCGCGGTCACTGCCCGACTTCCCCTGGGACAAGCTCGTCCCGTTCGGTCAGCGCGCCCGGGCGCATCCCGGCGGCGTCGTCGACGTGTCCGTCGGTACCCCCGTCGACCCGACGCCGCTGCTTGCGCAGCAGGCGCTGGCGAGCGCCTCGGATGCACCGGGCTATCCGTTCACCGCGGGGACGCAGGCGGTCCGCGAGGCAGCGGCCGGCTGGCTCACCCGCCGGCTGGGCGCGGCCGAGGGCACCGCAGTGCTGCCGACGGTGGGCAGCAAGGAACTCGTGGCGCTGCTGCCGTCGCTGCTCGGGTTGGGGGCCGGCGACGTCGTGGCCCTGCCCGAGCTCGCGTACCCGACCTACGCCGTCGGCGCTCTGATCGCGGGTGCGACGCCGCTCGCGAGCGACAGCCTCACGGCTCTCGGCCCCGCCCGGGTACG
>JAVEDQ010000546.1 GCA_030840885.1 Frankiaceae bacterium | reverse complement strand
GGACTGGACCCGGTGACGGCCGAGCGCGAGCAGTGGGACGACGGCAACAACACGCTCGCCCTGGCGCCGCGGCTGGTCGTCGGCTACGAGCGGAACGTCGAGACCAACGCCCGCCTCGAGGACGCAGGTATCGAAGTGGTGCCGATCGCCGGGTCGGAGCTCGGCTCCGGCCGCGGCGGACCGCGCTGCATGAGCTGCCCGCTGGTACGCGACCCGCTCTAGCCTCGTCCGCTTCCTCAGTCCTCCAGGCCGGCTTCGGCGAGCAGGTCCTCGCGGGAGCGCTGCTCGGCGGCCTGGGACAGCACGTTCGACGCCGTCCCGGCCTCGGTGTCAGGCGGCAGCACGAGCACGGTCACGGCGTCGCCGGACTCGAAGGTGATGCGCGCGGTGTGCCGCTGCATGCCGGCGAACCAGGCCAGGTGGATCGTCCGGTCCTCCAGCTGCAGCGTCTTGGGCTGGTCGTCCGACCAGTCCGACATCGGCAGGGCCAACCGGCTGACAAGGCCCACCGTGTCGGGCAGGGCCTCCACGAGACCCGGGACCGCGCGGACGGCGTCCTCCGAATCAGGCCACCACGCGCCGTCCAGCGGACCGGCGCCCCACTCGTCTTCCAGGACGAGCCGGTCGGAGCGGACGCCGCGCGAAGGCGCTTCCTGCTCCTGGCCCTGCTCCTGCACGGGTGCGTCGTCGGAATCCGTCGAGGGCGGAGTTGAGTCCGTCGTCTCCGGGGCAGGTGCGGGCTTCGGGCGTTCCGCAGCGGAAGTCGAGCCGGACGAGCGCGAGACGACCCAGCCGGCTGCCCCTGCCCCCGCTCCCAGCCCGGCTGCGGCGAGCAGCAGGAGTCGGGCACGTCCGCGCCGGCGCCTACGGAGGTTGGGCGTCCTGGTCATCGTCGGGGATCCCCTCATCGGTGTGGAGCTGCGGCATCAGCTGGTGTGCAGCGCGCAGCGTCGTGCCCAGACATTCCCGCCACGTCGCCTCCGTCACAAACTGCTCGGATCGCACGGCTGGTGGCCACGAGGTTCCGCAGCTGACGGAGAGCACGCACGGCAGGACGGTCGAGCTGCCCCGCCATGGTGGCCCGTCCGTCGAGAACCCGGCCGAACAGGCCGAAGGCGCCGGGGACTCCCCCGAAGGCCGCCTGCAGCAGCCCCGGGTGCCGGGTGAAAGCCGCCATCAGCCGGCGACCTGCTGCGATCTCCGGTTCGAGCTGGCTCGTCACCGCGACGACGTAGCCGTCCGGGCGGCCCTGTGCCGCCCACTCGCCGGCGAGCCGCCCGGAGCGCAGGGCGTAGCTGATGCCCTCCCGGGTCCACGGCTCGAGCAGACCGGCTGCGTCCCCAGCGACCAGCACCCGGCCGCGCGCGAGGGGTGACGACAGCGACCGGACCCGGGTGAGATGCCCGCTGTCGGTGACCGGGACGGCGGAACCGAGACCCACCTGCTCCCGGTAGGCGCGGTAGTAGGCGCGCACGGCGTCGCCGGCCGCGCGCGGCCCGATCACCCCGACGGAGAGCAGGTCACCCTTCGGGAAGACCCATCCGTAGGACCCGGGCACCGGGCCCCAGTCGAGCGCCAGCCGGCCCGCCCACGTCGCCGCCCGGGCGTCGTCGACGGCGAACTCCGCCTCGAGACCGAGATCGACCTGGTCGCACCGCACGCCGACGACCGCCGCCGCACGGCTGGCCGAGCCGTCTGCCCCGACGACCGTGCGGGCGCGGAGCGTCTCGCCGCTGCGCAGCACGACGGTGCCGTCGAGGTCGACCGACCGCACGGCGACACCGGTGCGGACATCGGCGCCGGCCCGTGCGGCTGCCCCGACGAGCGCCTCGTCGAGTTCTGCCCGCAGCACCAGCGGCACGAGTGGGCCGGGGGCGTGGCGGGTGACGGGCAGTCGCCCGCCCCAGGTGACGGTGACGGCCTCCGCCGTCCCCCGGGTCACCGCGGGCAGGTCGATCCCGGCGCTGAGCAGTTGGTCGCGTGCCGCACCCACGAGGCCGCCGCCGCAGGTCTTGTAGCGCGGGAGTTCCGCCTTCTCGACGAGGACCGTCCTGGCACCCCGCCGCGCAGCGGCCAGCGCCGCGGCGGCACCCGCCGGCCCGCCACCGAGAACGAGGACGTCGAGCGGGGCGGACACGGGCTCGACACTAGTGAGCAGGGTGACCGATCAGCGCGGGGGACACGTCAGGTCGAGGACGGCCCAGGTCTCGAGCGTCGTCCCCTCGTGCTGGGCGCCCCACGAGCTCGCGATCGCCGCGACGATGGCGAGCCCTCGGCCGCGCTCGGCGTCGGTGTGCTCCGCCGTCCGCTGGACGTTGGGTCGGGTTGCGGCCCCACCGTCGACCACACGGAGGGTGACCTGCAGGTCGTCCACGCACCAGTCGGTCCGGAGCCCGCCGCCGGGCAGCGGACGGGCGTGTCGGACGGCGTTGCCGACCATCTCGGCCAGGACCAGCTCGGCATCGGCGATGTCGTCCGAGGACAGGCCCTGAGCCCGGAGGTCCGTCACCAGGCGACGTCGCGCCTCGGTGGCACTTGCTGGGGTGTGCGGCAGCGTGACGACGACCATCGCACCTCCTCGGCCCCATCGGGTTCGGCGGAACGGACCCTTCCAACTGGGTCAATCATTCCCACAATCGCACTCGTACACGCGCGCGTTCTAATGCGTGACCGTCCGTAGTTGCGAAGGGCCTTCTTGGAGTGCCCGCCTACTTGAGGAGCTTCGACATCCTGCGGTCCGCGAGCGGCTTCCCGCCCGTCTGACAGGTGGCGCAGTACTGCAGGCTCTTGTCGGCGAAGGACACCTCGCGCACGGTGTCGCCGCAGCGCGGGCACGCCTCGCCGGTGCGGGCGTGCACGGCGAGCCCGGCCTTCTTCTCGGATTTGAGGTCCGCGGCCGCGACGCCCTCGGCCCGCCGCACCGCTTCGCGGACGGTGGTGACCATCGCCTCGTGCAGCCGGGCGGTTTCACCCTCGCTCAGATTGGCCGCGGGCTTGAAGGGCGAGAGCTGGGCGGCCCAGAGGATCTCGTCGGAGTAGGCGTTACCGACCCCGGCGAACACCGCCTGGTCGGTCAGCACGCCCTTGATCTGCTGTCGGGTGGTGAGCAGCCCGCGGAACCGTTCGAGCGTCAGACCCGGGTCGAGCGGGTCGATACCGAGCCGCGCGACCCCGGGGACCTCGGCCGGGTCCCGTACGACGTACACCGCGAGACGCTTCTGCGTGCCGGCCTCGGTCAGGTCGAACCCGGCGCCGTCGTCGAAGACCACGCGAAGCGCCAGCGGACCCCGGCCCGGGCGGGCGGGCGCCGTCGGTTGCTTCTCCTTCCAGCGCAGCCAGCCGGCGCGGGCGAGGTGCAGCACGAGATGCAGGCCCCCGACGTCGAGGTCAAGGAACTTGCCGCGGCGCGTCACCCCGTCGAGCGCCATCCCCGCGATCGCGTCTGGCGGCGGGTCGAAGGTCTTGAGCACGTTGACCGCCACCGGCATGACAGCGGTGACGACGTGACCCACGGCACGCTGCCGGAGGAAGATCGCGAGCTGCTCGACCTCGGGCAATTCGGGCATATCGCCCCTCCTCGGTGTGACACATGGAACAGCTACTTGAGGATTCGGCACCCCCCACCGATAGATTGCACGAACAAACACGGTTCCAGCCGAACGCCGAATCCTGTCCGCGGCCGGAACCTTCCGACGAACTCTCCACTCGGACAGGAGCGGGGGAACCATTTCCGTCCGACGTCGACCCGCCTCCGGGAGGGTCGGCCCGGACTCGGGGTGAAGCCGCGAGCGTCTTCGGACGCCGCAGCCGGGCAGCCCAGCCCGAACCCGACAGCTCACTTCGCAGGCGTACGGGAAGGAAACCTGTGCCCTCGTATGCCCTGCGTACGCCCATGCCCGCTGCCGTCCCGGCCGCTGTCCTCAACGAGACAGCAAGCCCGGCCACGAAGCGCCGCACCCCCGTCCAGCGCCTGCTGGCCCTGCTGACCGTGGTGGTGGCCATCGCCGCCCTCGGTGCCTGCACCGCTCCGAGGAGCAGCACCAAGGGTCAGCAGATCGCGAACATCGCCCGTGCCCAGGTCGGCAAGCCCTACAGCTGGGGCGCGACCGGCCCGAACGCGTTCGACTGCTCGGGTCTGGTCTACTTCGCCCACCGCCAGGCCGGTATCACGATCCCGCGTGTCACCGGCTCGCAGTACAGCGCCGCCCGTCGGGTGGCGAAGTCCGACGCCCGCCCCGGTGACGTGATCTTCTTCGGCACCTACCACGTCGGCGTCTACGTCGGTGGCGGCCAGATGGTCGACGCCCCGAAGCCGGGTACCCGCGTGACGCAGCGCCCGATGTGGACGAGTGCCTACACGGTCGGCCGGTTCAACTGATCGGCTGACCCGACTCCCCCGGCACGCCTGCCCGCCGGGACGAGACCCGACCGACCCGCCTCGGTCGGCCCGCCAGAACGAAGGCCCCGCTCTCCGGAGCGGGGCCTTCGTCGTTCCCGAAGCTGGTCAGGCGGGCGAATCGGCGTTCAGTCGGTCAGCCACTCGGTCGGTCAGCCGATCGGTCCGTCAGTCGACGTCGTCCACGTCGTCGCCGAACGGGTCGGACGCCTCGTCCGGCGCAGCCTGCGCCCGGCGCTTACGTGCCAGTTGTTCGGCGTGGTTGCGGTCGACGACCGTCACGAGGTGCCGCTGGTCGGCAGCCGGGATGTCGGTCAGGAGTTGACGCATCAGTTCATTGGTGATCATCGGGCACGTCCTCGGTTCAGGGAGTGACGCCGCGCAGCCGTCCGGCTGCCCGGAATCCCGTCACTGTATCGACTCCTCGGCGGCAGTGGCGGCACAGAACGGGGCAATACATCGGTCAGACGGAGGAAGCGCCTGTGGACCGGGCGCTCCATGTGGACCTGGTGTCTCCGTCCGGGTGGTGCGCGGGAGGCGAGCCACGCAGCGATGCGGGCGGAAGCGGAGCCGCGGGTGGCTCGGTGCGCGCACCGGCGCGGCGTGCTCCTCGACGCAAAGCGCGGGATCCGGCGCACCGCGACCGGGCGGGTCGTCGAC
>JAVEDQ010000537.1 GCA_030840885.1 Frankiaceae bacterium | reverse complement strand
CCGGAGGCGGCCGACGTCGTCGACATCAACGCCCCCGTGGCCGACAACATCGCCGCCGTCGCCAAGGCCAAGGGCGTAGCCCCCCGCGACGTCACCGTCGCCATCCTCGAACGGGCGCGCCACGAGGGCCTGGTCCAGGAGGTCCGGGACGCCGGCGCGCGCGTCAAGCTGCTCTCCGACGGAGACGTCGCCGGTGCGGTCATGGCGGCCAACGAGACCCCCGGCGTCGACCTGCTGCTCGGCGTCGGTGGCACGCCCGAGGGGATCATCACCGCCTGCGCGATGCACTGCCTCGGCGGTGTCATCCAGGCCAAGCTGTGGCCGAAGGACGCCGACGAGCGCCGGCGCGTGCTCGACGCCGGCCACGACCCGGACCGGGTGCTGCTCACCTCCGACCTCGTGAACAGCGACAACGTCTTCTTCGTGGCCACCGGCATCACCGACGGCGAGCTGATGGAGGGCGTGACCTACCGTCCCGGCGGCGCCACCACCGACAGCCTGGTGATGCGCTCCAAGAGCGGCACGATCCGCCGGGTGCAGAGCCAGCACCGGCTCTCGAAGCTGCAGGCCTACTCGACGGTGCCGTTCTAAGCTTTCACCGCGGTCCGCGCCGGCGGAAGGTTCACCGGCGCTGCCGCCCGACGGCGAGCGCGCACCATCCTCGCCACCATCATCGGCTTCAACACCGTGAGCGGTGAGGCCGAGCGTGCGCCAACGGCGCCCAGTGCCGCCGCGACCTCGTCGTCCACGGTGGCGGACGACCAGAGCAGGCGTTCGAGGGCGGTGAAGGGCCGGCCGGTCGCGTAGTCCGACGTCATTGTGTGGTGCGGTCCCAGCCTGCGCCTGATCCGGCGCGCGTAGGACCGGAGGGCCGGCGAGGGATCCCTGCTCCGCAGGAGGTCGGCAGCGGTGGCGTCGACCAGCCACTCCGCGCTCTGGAACGCCCATCCGCAGCCGACGCCCCACAGGTAGTCCGCGACCAGGGCGGCGTCACCAACCAGTGTCACCCCCCGTCCGGTCACCCTGCGGCGATGCAACGGGTAGTTGATCATTCCGATCACGTCCGAGACCCTGGTCGCAGCGGAGAGGTCGGGGCGTCCCGGCAGCCGGTCGAAGGACTCGAGCAGATTGCCCTCCGGATCGGCGCGGAAGGCAGCCAGCTCTCCCGACGGTCGCATGGCCCCGATCACGGTCCGCCCGCCGTCGTTCGTGAAGGCGAAGTTCATCCCCTGCCCGTCCAACCAGAACTGCGAGCTGGCGGCGGTGGAGAGCTGGACCCCGGTGTAGTGCGCGGAGTAGCCGAAACGACCGTGCGCCTTCGTCTTCACCCGCAGTCCGCTCTGGGTCGCCACCGTCGAGAGCCGCCCCTCCGCCCCGACGGTCAGTGTCGCGCGCAACGTGACGGTCCGGCCGTCCTGCGTTCGGGCCCGGAGTCCGTCGACCCGGTTGCCGGTTCGCACGAGGTCGGTGACCTTGTGCCCGAGCAGCAGGTCGACCCCCGGCGTCGAGGCGGCGAGTTCCCGCAGCATCGGGTCGAGCACGCTGCGCCGGATGTTGTAGCCGGGCTCCGGGACCCCGACGGCGGCCCGTTCGTCGGTCACCCACCCGTACGGCGTCCAGATGTCGACACCGTTACGAACGCCACCAGCAGCTTCGATGCTCCGGTCGAGACCCAGGCGGCGCATCGTCGGAACCGCCGACGGCTGGATGTAGTGGGTGCAGATCCGCTTGAAGGTCGCCGGGTCCCGATGGGCTTCGAGCAGGGCCACCCGCAGGCCCTGCCGGGCGTAGAGCACGGCGGCGGTGCATCCCGCGATGCCGGCCCCGGCGATGACCACGTCGTACCGCTCGCCCACCTCGGCGGCTGCCCCGGACGTGGTCATGAGCCCCTCCTGATCCCGCGCCGCGCCCGCCGAGCCGCGCGATCGGGCCGAGGACGTTTGGTCCGGCAGTCTGGCACCGGCGGCGGAGTGTCCGCCAGGCGGGGTCCGCTTCGGCGGTCGCTAATCTCCAGGGCGTGACGAGCGAGGACGAATTCCGGGTCGAGCACGTCTCGATGGGTGAGGTACGGGTTCCCAGGGACGCGAAGTGGCGCGCCCAGACGCAGCGGGCGGTGGAGAACTTCCCCGTCAGCGGCACGCGCGTGGAGGAGCGGCTCGTCGCCGCGCTCGCGGCGATCAAGCGCTCCGCCGCTGCGGTGAACGCCGAGCTCGGCGTGGTGCCCGAGGACGTGGCGAAGGCCGTCGGCGACGCCGCGACCGAGGTGGTGGACGGGCGGTGGACCGACCAGTTCCCGCTCGACGTGTTCCAGACCGGCTCCGGCACGTCGACGAACATGAACACCAACGAGGTGCTGGCCGGCCTGGCCTCCGAGAAGCTGGGTTCCCCGGTCCACCCGAACGACCACGTCAACGCGTCGCAGAGCTCGAACGACACCTTCCCGTCCGCCATCCACGTCGCCGCGGCCCGGTCGATCGAGCAGGAGCTGCTGCCCGCGATCGCCCACCTCGCGGAGGCGCTCGGCCGCAAGGAGGTCGAGTTCGCCGAGGTCGTCAAGAGCGGTCGCACGCACTTGATGGACGCGACCCCGGTGACGTTGGGCCAGGAGTTCGGCGGCTACGCCGCGGCGGTCCGCTACGGCGCCGAGCGGCTGGAGTCCGCACTCCCCCGGGTGCGCGAACTGCCGCTCGGCGGCACCGCCGTCGGGACCGGCATCAACACCCCGGCCGGCTTCGCCGCGAAGGTCATCGAGCGACTCTCCGCCGACCTCGGCCTGCAGCTCACCGAGGCGCGCAACCACTTCGAGGCCCAGGCCTCGCGGGACGCCCTGGTCGAGTGCTCGGGCCAGCTCCGCACCTATGCGATGTCGCTTTACAAGATCGCCAACGACCTGCGCTGGATGGGTTCCGGCCCCCGGGCCGGCCTGTCCGAGATCCGACTCCCCGACCTGCAGCCGGGGTCATCGATCATGCCGGGCAAGGTCAACCCGGTCATCCCCGAAGCCGTCTGCCAGGTCGTCGCGCAGGTGGTCGGCAACGACGCCGCCGTCGCCTTCGGTGGCAGCGCCGGAACCTTCGAGCTGAACGTGATGCTGCCGGTGATCGGACGCAACCTCCTCGAGTCGATCCGCATCCTGTCGACGATCTCGCGGTTGTTCGCCGACCGCTGCGTCGACGGCATCGAAGCCGACGTCGAGCGCTGCCGGCGCTACGCCGAGTCCTCGGCCTCGATCGTGACCCCGCTGAACCGGTACATCGGCTACGAGGAGGCCGCAAAGGTCGCCAAGCAGTCGTTGAAGGAGGAGAAGACCATCCGCGAGGTCATCGTGGAGCGGGGCTACATCTCAGACGGCAAGCTCACCGAGACCCAGCTCGACGAGGCGCTCGACCTGCTCGCGATGACCCGGCCCGCCGACGGCTGACCAGGGTGGCTGGTTGGTCCGGATCTGCGGCGACAGCGTCGGGTTCGTCCGTCCCGACGCCGCGCAATTTTCTCGGACCCGGTCGTTCGGAGGACTAGGCCGGGTTCCCGCAGGGCACAGGTGCGGACAGCGGATGTGATCCGCGTGACCGTATTTGCTGGTTGCTCGTTGGAGGGGACATGGCGACCGAGACCGAGGCCGAGAGCGGCAACCGACGACCCACGATGAAGGAGCGCTTCCGGGCGGCCAACGCGGGGTCCCAATTCAAGACGGGTGCCGGCTCCGTCGCCGGCATCCTGGCCACGATCGTGATGGTGATCGCCTTCATCGCTGCGGGCATCCTCGTACTCCACATCGTGTTCACGATGTTCAAGGGGAACGGGGGCAACAACATCGTCCGGCACGTGTCCGATTACGCGAACAGCCTCGCCGGCCCGCTGAAGGACCTGTTCACCTTCAAGAACCCGAAGACGAACACCCTGATCAACTTCGGCATCGCCGCGGCGATCTGGGTGGCCGGCGGCAGGCTGATCGCCAGCCTGCTGCAGCGCATCAAGACCTGATCCAGCGACGTCCTCCGGACGGGCGGTCACCGACTTCGGTGGCCGCCCGTTCGGCTGTCCAGGGGCGGACCGCCTAGCAGAGCTCAGCTGCCGAAGCGTCGGCTCCGCACCGCGAACGCGCGCAGGGCGCGGAGGAAGTCGGTGCGACGGAAGTCGGGCCAGTACGCCTCGCAGAAGTGGAACTCGCTGTGGGCGCTCTGCCACAGCAGGAACCCGGAGAGCCGCTGCTCGCCACTGGTGCGGATGACCAGGTCGGGGTCGGGTTGGCCCTTGGTGTAGAGGTGCTCGGCGATGTGGTCGACGTCGAGGAACGACGCGACCTCCTCCAACGTCGCGCCGTTGGCGGCGTGCTCGTGCAGCAGGGACCGGACGGCGTCGGCGATCTCGCGCCGCCCGCCGTAGCCGACGGCCACGTTGACGTGCAGCCCCGGCTTCGCGGCCGTGCTCGCGGCCGCCTCCTTGAGTACCGCCGCCGTCGACGCGGGGAGCAGGTCGAGCGCGCCGACCGGGTGCACGCGCCACGGCTCGTCGGAGCCGGCGAGTTCGGTCACGACCTTCTCGATGACCTCGAGCAGCGGGTCGAGTTCCTCGCGCGGCCGGGCCAGGTTGTCGGTGGAGAGCAGCCACAGGGTGACCACCTCGACGCCCGCGTCGGCGCACCAGCACAGGAACTCGGCGACCTTGTCACCACCACGGGAGTGGCCCTGCGAGACGGTGGTCGCGCCTCGCTCCCGGGCCCAGCGGCGGTTGCCGTCGAGAATGACGCCCACGTGGCGAGGGACCGGTGCGCCCTTCAGCTCGCGCAGCAGGCGACGTTCGTAGGAGCGGTAGGCAGCCTCGGTCACCGGGCCGGTGATGCGATCGGCAAGTCCCACGAACGGGAAATCTACGCCGGTCCTGCGCAGTGGCCACCCCGACGTGCCCGACAACGCCGAAGGGCCCTGCCGAGCGGCAGGGCCCTTCGAGCGGTCAGGCGCGACTCCGAGGTCGGAGCTCAGGAAGTACGAGCTCAGCTGTCGAGACGGCGCAGCAGGGCTTCGTGCTCTTCGTAGAGCTCCTTCGGCAGGTGATCGCCGAACTTCTCGTAGTCGGCGGGGATGAGGCTCGCCTCTTCCTTCCACACCGAGTTGTTCACGGTGAGCAGGACGTCGAGCTGGTCGTCGGTCAGGTCGAGACCGTCGAGGTCCAGCGCGGCCTTGGTCGGCGTGTTGCCGATCGGGGTCTCCTGCGCCTCGGCCTTGCCGTCGAGGCGCTCGACGATCCACTTCAGCACGCGGGTGTTCTCGGCGAAGCCCGGCCAGATGTACTTGCCGCGCTCGTCCTTGCGGAACCAGTTGACGAAGTAGATCTTCGGCAGCTTGGTCTGGTCGGCCTGCGCACCCATCTTCAGCCAGTGGCCGAAGTAGTCGCCCATGTTGTAGCCGCAGAACGGCAGCATCGCGAACGGGTCGCGGCGAAGGGCGCCGACCTTGTTCTCAGCGGCGGCGGTGCCTTCAGAGGCCACGTTCGAAGCCAGGAAGACGCCGTGCTGCCAGTTGAACGACTCGGTCACCAGCGGCACCGCGGTGGCGCGGCGGCCCCCGAACAGGATCGCGGAGATCGGGACGCCCTTGGGGTCCTCCCACTCGGGAGCGATCGTCGGGCACTGCGACGCCGGGACCGTGAAGCGCGAGTTCGGGTGCGCGGCGGGCTCCGGGGACTCCGGGGTCCAGTCGCGGCCCTTCCAGTCGATGAGGTGCGCCGGCGGCTCGTCGGTCAGCCCCTCCCACCAGACGTCACCGTCGTCGGTCAGCGCGACGTTGGTGAACACCGAGTTGCCGTAGAGGGTGTCGATGGCGTTCTTGTTCGTCGACACGCCGGTGCCGGGTGCGACGCCGAAGAAGCCGGCCTCGGGGTTGACGGCGTAGAGCTGACCGTCCTCACCAAAGCGCATCCAGCAGATGTCGTCGCCGACCGTCTCGGCCTTCCAGCCCTCGAGCGACGGCTGCAGCATGGCCAGGTTGGTCTTGCCGCAGGCGCTGGGGAAACCGGCCGCGATGTACTTCACGACGCCCTCGGGCGAGGTGAGCTTGAGGATGAGCATGTGCTCCGCGAACCAGCCCTCGTCGCGCGCCATGATGCTGGCGATACGCAGGGCATAGCACTTCTTGCCGAGCAGGGCGTTGCCGCCGTAGCCCGACCCGTAGGACCAGATCTCGCGGGTCTCCGGGTAGTGGACGATGTACTTCTCTTCGTTGCACGGCCACGGCACGTCGGTCTCGCCCGGCTGCAGCGGTGCGCCGAGGGTGTGCACCGCGGGGACGAAGAAGCCGTCGGTGCCCATCTGGTCAAGGGCCGGCTTGCCCATGCGGGTCATGACGCGCATGGAGACCGCCACGTAGGCGCTGTCGGTGATCTCGACACCCAGCGCGCTGATCTTCGAGCCGAGCGGCCCCATGCAGAACGGGACGACGTACATCGTCCGGCCGCGCATCGCGCCGGCGAACAGGCCGGAAAGCGTCCCGCGCATCTCGGACGGGTCGACCCAGTTGTTCGTGGGGCCGGCGTCCTCCGCCTTTTCCGAACAGATGAAGGTGCGGCTCTCGACGCGCGCGACATCCTTGGGGTCGGAGACGGCGTAGAACGAATTCGGCCGCTTCTCCGGGTTGAGCGGGCGCATTGTGCCGGCATCGACCAGCAGGCTGGTCAGCCGCTCCCACTCCTCGTCGGACCCGTCGCACCAGACGACCTTGTCCGGCTGCGTGAGTTCCGCGATCTCGCGGACCCAGGCCACGAGTTTCTGGTGCTTCGTCGGGGCCTCATCGAGACCAGGAATAGTGGCAGCGGTAGTCACGAGCGCTCTCCCTAAAAGACGTCGACCCGGAGGCGCTCCGCTGCGGCCCTCGGGTAAGGGGACCTTACCAACGGTGATGTCTTCCGCCTGCAACGTCGACCGGCCGACGCCAGAGTGTGAGCAAATCACCGGTCCGAGCACGCGGGCCGTGGGTGGACGACGCGACTCGGGGCACATCGGTCAGGTATCGCCGCCACCGGTCAGCCGCAGAGCGGAGTCAGGGGGAAACCGTGAGCAAAACAGGTGGGGCTGCAAGCCTCGGCGTTCTCGACCCCGTCCACCCCGGCGATCTGCTCCGTCCACGACTGCGGGGTTGGCTCCACCTCGTTGCGGCCCCGGTCGCGTTGGTTGCCGGAATCGTCCTCATCGCGCACGGCTCGCCGCACCGACTCGCGGTGACGGTCTACACGGTCAGCGTCGTCGGCCTGTTCACCACGAGCGCGCTCTACCACCGCGTGACGTGGACCCCTCGCGCACGTCGCCGCATGAAGCGGCTCGACCACTCGATGATCTTCGTGCTGATCGCCGGCTCGTACACAGGCTTCGCGGCGTTCGCCCTCGACAAAGGCGCCTTCAAGGAGATCCTGACCCTCGCCTGGGTCGGCGCCCTCGCCGGCGTGGCCTTCCGCATGCTGTGGCCGTCGGCTCCGCGGTGGGTGATGACGCCGCCCTACGTGGCGCTGGGTTCGGTCGCCGTGTTCTGGCTCCCCGAGATGATCCACGGAGCAGGCGTCGCGGCCGTGGTCCTGGTGATCGTCAGCGGCCTCGTCTACACGGTCGGTGCCGCCGCGTACGCCACGCGGTGGCCGGATCTGAGCCCCACGACGTTCGGCTACCACGAGGTGTTCCACGCCTGCACCCTGGTGGGCGCGCTGTTGCACTACCTCGCCATCTGGCTCGCCCTCCCCTGAGCGCCGGTCGCCGGGGCCGGCACCGACTACCGTCGGCTCGTGGACGAACCGGAGCACGTGCGCACCACGCGCGACGCGTACGACGTCGTCGCCACCGACTACGCCGAGATGCTCCACGGCGCGCTCGACGCGCAGCCGCTGGACCGTGCCCTGCTCCACACCTTCGCCGAGCTCGTCCGCGACGCCGGCGGTGGGCCCGTCCTCGACGTGGGGTGCGGCCCGGGCCGCATCACCGCCTACCTCCACGGGTTGGCCGTCGACGTTTCCGGCGCCGACCTCTCGCTCGCCATGGTGCGCGAGGCACAGCGACGGGTCCCGGCGCTGCATTTCGAGGTGGCGGCACTGACCGCGCTGGACGTTCCCGACGCGAGCCTCGCCGGCCTCGTCGCCTGGTACTCGATCATCCACACCCCACCGGCGGAGTTACCCGCCGCCTTCGCCGAGTTCGCACGGGTGGTGCGTCCCCACGGGCAGCTGCTCCTCGCCTTCCAGGCGACGACCACGACCACCGCCGAGGCCGTACAGCTGGAGCGGCCCTACGGGCACGACGTCGAGCTGACCGCGTACCGGTTGCCGACCGAGCAGGTGGTCGCCGACCTGAGTGCGGCGGGCATGACGGTCACCGCGCGGCTCGTGCGGGAGCCGACCGGGTCGGAGCGAACGCCGCAGGCCTACCTGCTGGCCGAGCGCGACTGAGCCAGGCCCTGGATCACTAGAGGTTCGGGCCGGTCGCCCGAACCTGCTCGACGGCCTCCATCGCCTGCCGCAACTGACCGAGCCAGTCCTCGGCGTGCTCGCCGACCAGCCGGACGCACCAGGCCAGCGCGTCGCTGCGGCTGCGGGCCACGCCGGCGTCGACGAGGGTGTCGAGCACCTGCCGCTCGGGCTGGCGCAGCCGCGTCATCACCGGGACCGAGAGGGTGGTGAACGACGAGGTCGTGCCACCCGCCGTGGCTCCCCAGGCGATGCGGCGGCCGTAGCGGTGCTCGGCCTCGCGGGCCACCTGCATCCGCTCCTCCCGGGTGTCCTCGCGGAAGCGGGAGATGCGGCCGGCCTCGGCCGCGGCACGATCGGCGGCCTGCTCGGCGGTGACCTCGGGAGCCTCGAGCGCGACGCTGATGAGGATCTCGTCCCGGTCGACCGACACCTCCGGGGCGGAGCGCAACCAGGCGTCCGGCAGGCGGCCGGCGAGCCAGGCGCTGACGTCCTGGGCGATCTGGGCGTCCGAGCGATCGGCGGGGCGGGATCGTTCCTGGGTTTTCATAGCGGACCTCCGTTGCGGTGCTTGCGCTTATTACAGCGTTACACCGCTACACATGCAAGTCCAGACGACGAGTATCGCTGTCAGACGCGGACCCCGAGCCGGGCGCGCACCTCGTCGGCGTCGGTGAGCGGCCGCTCGCAGGTGAAGTGACGGCAGACGTAGACGGCGGCCTCGGGTCGGTCCTCGGTCAGCGGCCCGGTGGTGACGACCACCGCGCCCGGCGACGTCGTGAGACGCGCGAGGCGCACCAGCTCAGGTCGCCGCACCACCGCGACCTCGGCCGGCCCGGCGAGCAGGGCCTCGGCGACCGCTGCGGACTCCCCGGCGAAGCGGGCGTTCTCGGCGAACAGCGACGCGACGCCGGCCACCGCGGCCTCGGCCGCCTCCCGGTGCCGCGTCGACCCGGTGAGGGCGGCGTAGGTCAACAACGAGCCTGCGACCAGCGAGGTCCCCGAGGGGGTCGCGCCGTCGGTGACGTCCTGCGGGCGGCGCACCAGGACCTCGGCGTCGTCCGCGGTGTCGTGGAAGCCACCCTCGCCGTCCGCGAACCTGGCGAGGGCCGTGTCCAGCAGCGCCTCGGCCGCGGACAGCCAGCCCAGGTCACCGGTCACCTGGTGGACGGCGAGCCAGGCGGCCGCGACCGCCCCGTAGTCCTCCAGGACCCCGGCGGGAGCGCCGACCACCCCATCGCGGCTGACGCGGCGGAGCCGGCCGTCGACGAGATGGGTGTCGCGGAGCAGTACTGCGGCGCGTACCGCCGCGTCGACCCACTCCGGCTGCTCGAACAGGGCGCCTGCCTCGACCAGCGCCGAGATCGTGAGCCCGTTCCACCCCGCCACCACCTTGTCGTCGCGACCGGGTTGGCGGCGGCGCTGCCGCGCGTCGAACAGCGCAGCCCGGGCTCGCTCCAGTCGTGCGGGCTCGGCCGGGTCGACCAGCAGCTGCAGCACGGAGCTGCCGTGTTCGAACGTGCCGTCCGGAGTGACGTCGAACAGCCGGGCGGCCCAGGCACCGTCGTCGTCCCCGAGCACCTCGACGAGCTGCGCGGGGGTCCAGACGTAGGTGAGACCCTCGACGCCCATTCCCCCGGTGGCCATGCCCCCGACGTCGGGCCCGTCCGGCCCGGAATCGCCTGGGGTGTCGGCGTCCAAGGCACTGGCGAAGCCACCTTGGGCGGTGCGCAGGTCGCGGAGCAGGAACGCGACCGTCTCGCGGACCACCCGCTCCGCCAACGGTGAACCGGTCTGGCGCCAGAGGTGCAGATAGACCCGCAGCAGCAGCCCGTTGTCGTAGAGCATCTTCTCGAAGTGCGGCACGATCCAGCTCGCGTCGGTGCTGTAGCGGGCGAACCCGCCGCCGAGCTGGTCGTAGATACCGCCGCGCGCCATCGCCTCGGCGGTCCGCTCGACCATCGCCAGGGCCGTGGCGTCCCCGGTCCGGGCGTGCGCGCGCAGCAGGAACTCGAGCACCGACGACGGCGGGAACTTCGGGGCGCCGCCGAAGCCGCCGAGCCGGCTGTCGAAGCTCCGGGTCAACGCGACCACCGCACGGTCGAGAAGCTCGGCGCCCGGTGCCTGCCCCCGCCCGCGTGGACCGCCGAAGTGCTCCGCGAGCTGACGCACGATGTCGGCGCCACCGCTGCGGACCTTCTCCCGGTCGGTCTCCCACGCCCGGGCCACCGAGGCGAGCAGCCGCCGGAACGGGATCTGCGGGAAGTAGGTACCGCAGAAGAACGGCTCCCCGTTCGGCGTCAGGAAGCACGTCATCGGCCAACCCCCGGAACCGGTCAGCGCCTGGGTGGCCTCCATATACACGGCGTCGACGTCCG
>JAVEDQ010000501.1 GCA_030840885.1 Frankiaceae bacterium | reverse complement strand
ACGGCGGAGGTCGCCGGCTTCGACGTCGTCCGTCGCCGTGACGACGTCCGCCGCAACATCGGGCTCGTCTTCCAGGACCCGACGCTCGACGGCTACCTCACGGCCGAACGCAACCTGCGGCTGCACGCGGAGCTCTACGGCATCCCCCGCAACCTCGTCGACGAACGGCTCCGTCAGGTGATGGACATGGTCGGCCTGTGGGACCGACGCGCGAGCAAGGTGAGCACCTTCTCGGGCGGGATGCGCCGCCGGCTCGAGATCGCCCGTGGGCTGATGCACTCACCGCGGGTCCTGTTCCTCGACGAGCCGACGGTCGGGCTCGACCCGCAGACCCGGAGCTCGATCTGGAACTACATCCGCGAGTTGAAGCGCGCGGAGGACATCACCATCTTCCTCACCACGCACTACATGGACGAGGCGGAGTACTGCGACCGCATCGCGATCATCGATTCGGGCCGGATCATCGCGCTCGACACGCCGGAGGCGTTGAAGGCGAGCGTCGGGAAGGACCGGGTCCAGATCCGCACCGACGACGACCCGGCCGCGATCACCGCCCTCGCCGAGCACTTCGGGGTCGAGGCGCGGATGGTGGAGGGCATGCTCACCTTCCCGGTCGAGCAGGGCGAAGCGTTCGTCCCCCGCCTGTTCGCCGAGCTGCCCATCCCGATCCGCTCGGTGAACGTCTCCCGGCCCACGCTCGACGACGTGTTCATGTCCTACACCGGCTCGACCATTCGGGACGCCGAGACGACGGCGACCCAGCGCGGTCGCGACCAGATGCAGATGTTCCGTGCCGGAGCCCGGGGAGGGCGCTGATGAGCGACATCCAGACCCCGACCTCGCCGACCGCCACCTCTTCGGCCGCGTCGACTGCCCCCGCGCCGCTCGAGGTGGCCCGCATCCGCGTCCCGGTGCGCACGACCGGCAGCGAGATCCGCGCGGTGAAGATCGTGTGGCAGCGGGAGCTGATCCGGTTCTTCTCCGACCGGCTCCGCATGGTCACGTCGCTGGTGCAGCCGTTCCTTTTTCTGTTCGTCCTCGGGAGCGGCCTGTCGAAGCTGACCGAGGCGAGCACGGGCGGGCTCTCGCTGCGAACCTTCCTCTACCCCGGGGTCCTCGCGATGGCCGTCATGTTCACCGCCATGTTCTCGGCGGCGTCGGTGGTCTGGGACCGCGAGTTCGGCTTCCTCCGGGAGATGTTGGTCGCGCCGGTGCGACGGAGTTCGATCGTGCTCGGCAAGTGCCTCGGCGGGGCGACCGTCGCCGGCTTCCAGGGCGTCATCGTGATCGCCATCGCCGGCCTCGTGGACGTGCCCTACGCCCCGACGCTGATCCTCGCGGTCTTCGGGATCCAGCTGCTGCTGGCCTTCATGATCACCACGTTCGGCGTGATGATGGCCGCCCGCGTCCGGCAGATGCAGTCGTTCATGGCGCTGACGCAGATGCTGATCCTGCCGCTGTTCTTCCTCTCCGGCGCGGTCTTCCCGGCGACCGGTCTGCCCACCTGGCTGGCCGTCCTCAATCGCATCGACCCGTTGAGCTACGCCGTCGACCCGATGCGCCGATTGGTGTTCGCCCACCTCTCCATCCCGGCCGCGGCGCGGGCCCGGTTCGACCCCGGCATCACCTGGAACGGCTGGCACGTGCCGACCCTGCTGGAGCTCGTGGTCGTGACGGCCCTCGGCCTGGTCTTCCTCGGCATCGCCATCGCCCAGTTCAGCCGCAGCGAGTAGCCCGGGGGTCCCCTGCATCGCGTAAGCCGTTCCCGAGGTCCGAGCGACGGGAGCCGCTGACGCGATGGAGGTCGCCGGTGGTGTATCACCTTGGTCGCCTGGTGTTACACTTGGCAGGTGCCGACGAAGCGCCCCCGCCACCTGGTCACCGAGACCGATGACCTGGCCGCAGCACTCGACGCGGCGGCCCGGCGTTGGCCAACTCTGACGCGGCCGCAGCTGCTCGTCAGGCTGGCGCTGGCCGGTTCTCACTCGACCGGCGCTGAGCAGGCGGAGCGACGTGAGCGCCGAATCCAGGCCATCCGCCACCACGGCGGCGTGGCCACCGGCGCGTACGGCGACGACTACCTCGCGAGGTTGCGCGACGACTGGCCCACATGATCGTTCTGGACGCCAGCGTGCTGATCGCCTATCTCGACAGCGACGATGCCCTTCACGCGGACGCTCGAGCACTTCTCGAGGCCGCGGCGGACGAGGAACTGGTCGTCAGCACGATCACTCTGGCAGAGGTGCTCGTGGGTCCGGCCCGTCTAGGAGTGGAGCAGCGCGTTCTCGCGGCCCTGCGGGAACTCGACGTAATCGAAGTACCTCTGCCGCCCTCTGCCGCCACGCAGTTGGCGTCGCTTCGGATCGAGACCGGGTTGAAGCTCCCAGACTGTTGTGTGCTGCTGCTAGCGGTCCACAACCACGGCCGCATCGCCTCCTTCGACAGCCGACTGAACCGAGAGGCCTCGCGCCTGGGCATCGCGTAAGCCCCTTCCCGGGGTCAGAGCAACGGGAGCCACGTACGTGCTGGGAGGTCGAGCCGGCCTCAGAGCTTGGCGAGCCAGTTGCGCAGCAGCTGCGCGCCGGCGTCGCCGGACTTCTCGGGGTGGAACTGCGTCGCCGACAGGACGCCGCGCTCTACGGCGGCGAGGAACGCCTCGCCATGCTCGGCCGTCGTCTCCCCCGCGCCTGCCAGACCACCTTGCCCGGACGGCCGCGCGGCGTAGGAGTGCACGAAGTAGAAACGTTCGTCCTCGATGCCAGCGAACAGCGCCGAACCCTCAGCCGGACGCACCGTGTTCCATCCCATGTGCGGCAGCACCGGGGCCT
>JAVEDQ010000435.1 GCA_030840885.1 Frankiaceae bacterium | reverse complement strand
GGCGTAGGCCATCCCGCTGGGGGAGGCCTCCGCAGTGGTCCAGGTCAGCAACGGGTCACGGAACCTCGGGGCACCGCCGCCGCCCTCGACCGCCGGCCAGCCGTAGTTCTGGCCGGGTTCGATCAGGTTGATCTCGTCGTAGGTGTTCTGCCCGAACTCGCTGGCGAACAGCCGGCGGTTGTCGTCGAAGGCCAGCCCCTGCACGTTGCGGTGCCCGAACGACCAGACCGGCGAGGCCGGGTAGGGGTTGCCCGGGGCAGGGCGGCCGTCGGGGGTGAGCCGCAGGATCTTCCCGCCGAGCGACGAGGTGTCCTGCGAGCGCCCGCGCTGGGAGGCGTCCCCGGTGGAGGCGTAGAGGTAGCCGTCGGGCCCGAACACCAGCCGGCCGCCGTTGTGGATGCCGCTGACCGGGATGCCGCGGACGAGCACCTGCTGGCGGTTCGGGTCGGCCAGCGGGAAGCGCACGATCCGGTTCTCCGACCCGGCCGTGAAGTAGGCGAAGACGGTCTGGTCGCGGGCGAAGTCGGGGGAGACCGCGATGCCGAGCAGGCCGCCCTCACCGGAGGCGTCGACGTCGTCCAGCTTCGCCACCTCGGTGGCCGCACCGCCTCTGGGGCCGACCCGGACGATCCGCGCCGAGTCGCGCTCGCTGACCAGCGCGGAACCGTCGGGAAGGAACGCCAGGCCCCATGGTGCTTGCAGGCCGGTGGTGATGACTTCCGGAGTGCCGAGTCGAACCCCGGTCGGGGCGCCGGAGGGGACGCCGATCGCGGACGGTGCAGCGGCCGTCGGGGTCACCGGCGCGCTGGCGGTCGTCGGCTTCGAGGAACCACACGCGGCCAGCACCCCGACGAGTACGGCGGCGATCAGGGACGCGACAGCGGGACGGGGCAGAGCTCGCGAGGCCACGAACAAGCAACTCCCTGCGCGAGGGAGGCGTTCCGTTGCGCACCCTGACGACGCGACACGATCTTCACGGAATCGCCACGAAAGCGGATGACAACGTCGCGGAAGCAGTACCCGGATACCGTTCAGTCGTGCCGCCGACTTCGTCCTCGCAGCCGCGTTCGCATGAGGTGACGCAGGGTTACGAGCGCGCACCAGCCCGGGCCATGTTGCGAGCCGTCGGGATGGGCGACGACGACTGGAACCGCTCCCAGATCGGCGTCGCGTCCTCGTGGAACGAGGTCACGCCCTGCAACATGCCGCTGCAACGGTTGGCGAAGGCGGCGAAGCAGGGCGTCCGGAACGCCGGCGGCTTCCCGCTCGAGTTCGGCACCATTGCCGTCAGCGACGGCATCTCGATGGGCCACGAGGGCATGCGGGCCTCGCTGGTCTCCCGCGAGATCATCGCCGACTCCGTCGAGTGCGTGGTCCACGCCGAGCGCCTCGACGGCACCGTGCTGCTGGCCGGCTGCGACAAGAGCCTGCCCGGGATGCTCATGGCGGCGGCCCGCCTCGACCTCGCCTCGGTGTTCCTCTACGGCGGCTCGATCCTGCCCGGCCGCCTCGCCGACGGTCGGGTCGTCACGGTCCAGGACGTATTCGAGGCCGTCGGTGCCCGGGCCAGCGGCCGGATCGACGACGCGCAGCTCGGCGAGGTGGAGCGCGCCGCGTGCCCGAGCGAGGGCTCCTGCGGCGGCATGTTCACCGCGAACACCATGGCGGCTGCGGCTGAGGCGCTGGGGATGTCGATCCTCGGCTCGGCGTCCGCGCCGGCCCCCGACTCGCGCCGGGACGAGTACGCGGTGCGCAGCGGCGAGGCCGCCGTCCGGCTGGTCCAGTCGGGCATCACGGCCCGCCGGATCATCACCCGCGACGCCCTCGAGAACGCGATCGCCGTGGTCATGGCGCTCGGCGGCTCCACCAACGCCGTGCTCCACCTGCTGGCGATCGCCCGCGAAGCCCGCGTCGAACTCGCGCTCGAGGACTTCGACCGCATCGGCCGCCGGGTGCCGCACATCGCCGACGTCCGGCCCTTCGGCACGCACGTGATGAACGACGTCGACCGCATCGGTGGCGTCCCGGTGGTGCTGCGCGCCCTGCTCGACGCCGGCCTCCTGCACGGCGACGCGATGACCGTGACCGGCCGCTCGATCGGCGACGAGCTCGAGGAGCTCGCACCGCCGGCGCTCGACGGCACGGTCCTGCGCCCGCTCGACACGCCGCTGCACGCCACCGGCGGCATCGCCGTCCTGCACGGCTCCCTGGCTCCCGACGGCGCTGTCGTCAAGAGCGCCGGCATGGACTCGTTGGTGTTCGAGGGCACGGCCCGGGTCTTCGACGGCGAAGCTGCCGCGATGGCTGCGGTCACGAGCGGGACGATCGCCGCCGGCGACATCGTCGTGATCCGCTGGGAGGGTCCGCGGGGCGGACCGGGGATGCGCGAGATGCTCGCCGTCACCGCTGCGATCAAGGGTGCCGGGCTCGGCAAGGACGTCGCCCTGCTCACCGACGGTCGCTTCTCCGGCGCGACCTCCGGGCTGTGCGTCGGCCACATCGCGCCCGAGGCGGCTGACGGCGGACCGATCGGCCTGGTCGCCGACGGCGACCGCGTGCTGCTCGACGTCCCGAGCCGTCGCCTCGACCTGCTCGGCGTCGACGCTGCCGAGCTCGAGCGCCGCCGCGCCGCCTGGAAGCCGCTCGAGCCGCGGTACACGTCCGGAGTTCTCGCCAAGTACGCCCGGCTGGTGGGTTCCGCCGCCGAGGGCGCTGTCTGCGGCTGATCGAGGAGATCGATGGTTGTCACGTCGAGTTCGCAGGAGACGACTGCGTCGCGCAAGACGGTGAGTCCCAAGTGGCTCATCGTGCTGCTCGTCGCGGTCCTCGCCGTCGCCGGGGGCGGCGCGGCGGTGCTGCTCGCGAAGAAGGACGACGCGACGTCGAAGGCCCGGGACGCCGCCGGCGCATACCTCAGCGGCTGGACGAACCGCGACTACCCGGCGATGGCGGCGAATGCCGACACACCTGACCCGGTCCTGAAGTACGTCCTCGAGACGACACGGGCGCGCCTGTTGGTGGAGAAGCAGTCGTTCCGCCCGGGTGAGCTCGTCCGGACCGGTCACACCGCTCGCGTGCCGTACACCGCGGCGATGACCCTTGCCGGCGTCGGGGACTTCGGCTACCAGGGCACGCTCGATCTCCGGCGCGGGCCCGACAAGGTCTGGCGGGTGGCGTTCGGCCCCACGGCGCTCCATCCGGACCTCACCCCGGGTGCCACCCTCGACCGCGTCGCTGTGCTCGGGAAGCGGGGGCGCCTGCTGGACCGCACCGGTGCGCTCTTGCAGGGCGCCGACAACGATCTCGAGAACAACCTCGTCGGCAGCGTCGGACCGCTCGACGAGGCGCAGGCGAAGGCCGCGGGCGTCGGCTTCTCGGCCGGTGACAAGGCCGGTCAGTCCGGGCTCGAGCGGGCCTACGACGGACAACTCGCCGGCAAGCCCGGGGCCCGGATCGTCGTCCGCGCCCCCGGCGCCGCCGACCGCACCCTGCAGGAGTACCCGGCCGCCGACGGACGGGACGTGCGGACCACCATCGATCTCAAGGTGCAGCAGGCCGGCGAGGCCGGTCTCTCCGGCCTGGGGCGGACCGCCGCCCTCGTCGCCATCGACGCCCGGACCGGTGCCGTGCTGTCGCTGGTCAACCACCCGTCCGGCGCGTCCAGCACCGCGATCCGCGGTCAGTACCCCCCCGGTTCCACCTTCAAGATCGTGACGACGACGGCGGCGCTGCTCAAGGGGCTGACCGAGGACAGTCCGCTCAACTGCCCGAAGACGGAGTTCGCGGGCGGCCGGTCGTTCAAGAACTCGAAGGACGAGGCATTCGGCCAGATCAACCTGTTCCAGGCCTTCTACCACTCCTGCAACACGGCCTTCGTGAACCTGCGCGACGAGCTGACCAGTGCCGACATGAAGCGCGCCGCCGATCTGTTCGGCTTCGACGAGAAGCCGCCGCTGCCGATCGACAGCTTCGGCGGTGTCTTCCCCTCCGGCGATTCGGTCGACCCCTACGCCGCCGCGTTCGGGCAGTCCGGGGTCGAGGCCAGCCCGCTGCAGATGGCCTCGGTCGCCGCCGGCATCGCCGGGGGCGCCTGGCACCGGCCGTTCGTCGCCGGGAAGTCTCCCGAAACCCACCCCATCCCGCCGAACGTCGTCGACCAGATGCGCGGGATGATGCGCGCCGTCGTCACCCGTGGCACGGCCGCGCCGGTCAGCTTCCCGGGGCAGGTGTCGGGCAAGACGGGCACCGCCGAGTACGGCGCGGGGCGCAACGGCGCGGACCCGCCGACGCACGCCTGGTTCGCCGGCTACCGGGGCGACATCGCCTTCTGCGTCCTGGTGCCGGGAGGCGGTTTCGGGGCCGAGGTGGCCGCGCCGGCCGCCGCCCACTTCCTGCGGGCGCTCGACGCCGCCGGCGCTCCGTACAGCCAGTGAGGCGGTGCCGTTCCGGTGGGTCGATGTCGGCAGGTGCCGGCCGTTTGACGATCGCGTTGCCGTAGGGGACAGTAGGGCCGTGCTCACCACGCGACTTCCCATCCTCGTAGTACTCGAGTCGCGCGCGTAGGCAGAGCACCCCTCGCGCGCGCGCCCCTCAGTGCCCCCTGGCACGAGGGGCGTTTGTGTGTCCGGACCCAGCACAGGCGTAGCACCACCGACAGCGGAACCGAGGATCATGTCCGAGCAGAACGCAGCAGCGGCAGCGGGGGGTCCGGCCTCCCCGGGCGCCACACCGACGGCCATGACGGGCGCCCAGTCGCTCGTCCGTTCGTTGGAAGAGGTCGGCGTCGAGATCGTCTTCGGGATCCCCGGCGGGGCGATCCTCCCGCTCTACGACCCGCTGTTCGACACCCGGAAGATCCGCCACGTCCTGGTGCGCCACGAGCAGGGTGCCGGCCACGCCGCCACCGGCTACGCGCAGGCCACCGGCCGCGTGGGCGTCTGCATGGCCACGAGCGGCCCGGGCGCGACGAACCTCGTCACCCCGATCGCCGACGCCTACATGGACAGCGTGCCGATGGTCGCCATCACCGGCCAGGTGCCGCGCCCGGCCATCGGCACGGATGCCTTCCAGGAAGCCGACATCTCCGGCATCACCATGCCGATCACCAAGCACAACTTCCTGGTGCAGTCGCCCGACGACATCCCGCGCATCGTCGCCGAGGCCTTCCACCTGGCCAGCACCGGCCGGCCCGGCCCCGTGCTCGTCGACGTGCCGAAGGACGTGCTGCAGGCCGACACCACGTTCTCGTGGCCGCCGCAGCTCGATCTGCCCGGCTACCGGACGCCGACCCGCCCCAGCACCAAGGCGGTGCGCGAGGCCGTCCGGCTGATCGCCGCCAGCCGCAAGCCCGTGCTCTACGTCGGCGGCGGCGTGCTGAAGGCCGGCGCCACACCCGAGCTCGCCGAGCTCGCGGAGCTGACCGACGCCCCCGTCGTCACGACGCTGATGGCCCGCGGCGGCTTCCCGGACAGCCACCCGCACAACCTCGGGATGCCGGGGATGCACGGGACCGTCGCGGCGGTGACGGCGCTGCAGAAGTCGGATCTGCTGATCGCGCTGGGCACCCGCTTCGACGACCGTGTCACCGGCAAGCTCGACACCTTCGCCCCCGAGGCCAAGGTGCTGCACGTCGACATCGACCCGGCCGAGATCGGCAAGAACCGCTCCGCCGACGTCTCCATCGTCGGTGACGCCAAGGAGGTTCTCCGCGAACTCGTCGCCGCGCTGCGCAACGAGGGTTGGTCCCAGGAGAACCGCGGTACCGACGGCGGCCCGCAGCCCGACCTCACGGACTGGTGGTCGACGCTCAACGGCTGGAAGACGACCTACGCCCTCGGCTACGACGAGCCCGAGGACGGCAGCGTCTCGCCGCAATACGTCATCGAGCGCCTCGGCAAGATCGCCGGTCCGGACGCCATCTACGTCGCGGGCGTCGGGCAGCACCAGATGTGGGCCGCGCAGTTCATCTCCTACGAGAAGCCGGGCACCTGGCTGAACTCGGGCGGGCTCGGCACCATGGGTTTCTGCGTCCCGGCGGCGATGGGCGCCAAAGCCGGCGCCCCTGACACCGTGGTGTGGGGCATCGACGGCGACGGTTGCTTCCAGATGACCAACCAGGAGCTCGCGACCTGCGCGCTCGAAGGCATCCCCATCAAGATCGCCGTGATCAACAACGGCAACCTCGGCATGGTGCGGCAGTGGCAGACGCTGTTCTACAACCAGCGGTACTCCAACACGAACCTGCGCGGGAGCCGCAACCCGAAGGGCTCGGCCTACATCCCGGACTTCGTCAAGCTGGCCGAGGCGCTCGGCTGCGTCGGCCTGCGCTGCGACACGGCCGGCGACGTCGACGCCACCATCGAGAAGGCCATGGCCATCACCGACCAGCCCGTCGTCATCGACTTCATCGTCGGCGAGGACGCCATGGTCTGGCCGATGGTCGCCGCCGGTGCCAGCAACGACGAGATCAAGGTCGCCCGCGACACCGCCCCCGACTTCGACTACGAGATGGGCGAAGCGGTCGCCGGCGACGACGACCTGCTGCCCACCGGCGGCCCCGACAGCGGCATCAAGACCGGCATGAAGCGCGAAGGAGTCACGTGATGTCCCGTCACACCCTGTCGGTGCTCGTCGAGAACAAGCCGGGTGTGCTCGCCCGCGTGGCGAGTCTGTTCAGCCGCCGCGGGTTCAACATCGACTCGCTGGCTGTCGGTCCGACTGAGCACTCCGACATCAGCCGCATCACCCTGGTGGCGAGCGTCGAGGGCCACACCCTCGAGCAGCTGACCAAGCAGCTGAACAAGCTCGTCAACGTGATCAAGATCGTCGAGCTCGACGCCACCGAGAGCGTGCAGCGCGAGCTGCTGCTGGTGAAGGTGCGTGCCGACGTCTCGACGCGCTCCGCGGTGCTCGAGATGGTGCAGCTGTTCCGCGCGAAGGTCGTCGACGTCTCCACCGAGGCGGTCACCATCGAGGCCACCGGCACCCGCGACAAGATCGAGGCCCTGGTCCGGGTGCTCGAGCCCTTCGGCATCCGCGAGCTCGTCCAGTCGGGAATGGTGGCCGTCGGCCGCGGCCCGCGCTCCATCACCGACCGCTCGCTGCGCGCGGTCGAACGCTCCGCCTGACCTGCAGCAGCACCGAATCGCCCACTCAGCAACCGCAATTCCACCACCGGAAGGAACCACGTGCCCGAGATCTTCTACGACGACGACGCCGACCTGTCGATCATCCAGGGGCGGACCGTCGCCATCCTGGGCTACGGCAGCCAGGGCCACGCCCACGCGCTCAACCTGCGCGACAGCGGCGTCGACGTCCGGGTCGGCCTGCCCGAGGGCTCGAAGAGCCGCCCGAAGGCCGAAGCCGAGGGTCTGCGGGTGCTGTCGCCGGCCGACGCCTGCGCCGAGGCCGACGTCATCATGATCCTGGCCCCGGACACCATGCACCGGCAGATCTACGCCGACGCCGTCGAGCCGAACCTCACCGACGGCAAGGCCCTGTTCTTCGGCCACGGTTTCAACATCCGCTACGACCTCATCACCCCGCCGGCCGGCGTCGACGTCTGCATGGTCGCCCCCAAGGGCCCAGGCCACCTGGTGCGCCGCACCTTCACCGACGGCAAGGGCGTGCCCTGCCTCATCGCCGTCGAGCAGGACGCCACCGGCTCGGCGCAGGCGCTGGCCCTGTCGTGGGCCCGCGGCATCGGTGGCACCCGCGCCGGCGTGCTGAAGACGACCTTCACCGAGGAGACCGAGACCGACCTGTTCGGTGAGCAGGCCGTGCTCTGCGGCGGCACCACCGCCCTGGTGCAGGCCGGGTTCGAGACGCTGGTCGAGGCCGGCTACCAGCCCGAGGTCGCCTACTTCGAGTGCCTGCACGAGCTCAAGCTCATCGTCGACCTCATGTACGAGGGCGGCATCGCCGGCATGCGCTACTCGATCTCCGACACCGCCGAGTACGGCGACGTCACCCGCGGCCCGCGCGTCATCACGCCGGCCGTCAAGCAGGAGATGGGCCGCATCCTCGGCGAGATCCAGGACGGCACCTTCGCCCGCGAGTGGGTCGACGAGGACGCCGCCGGCCGCGCCAACTTCACCAAGCTCGTCGAGGACGGCAAGCACCACCAGATCGAGCAGGTCGGCGCCGAGCTGCGTCCGATGATGAGTTGGATCAAGCAGCGCTGAGCCAGCCCCCAAGACCGAACCGCCGGGCCGACCGCCCGTCGCGGTTCGACGCGGCCCGCTGCTGCCCGTGACCCGGGCCGGCAGCGGGCCGCGCTTTGTTCTAGCCATGATCGTGAGCAACGCAGAAGATCGTTCTGCGGCGTGTCGGGGGAGGAGGCACGGCGTGTCGATCTCCTCCGTTGCCGGTCCCGGCGGTCCCGGCGGAGGCGGCCTCGTCGACGCCTTCACGGCGCGCTACGGACGTGCGCCGGAGGCGGTCTGGCGGGCCCCGGGCCGGGTCAACCTGATCGGGGACCACACTGACTACGCCGGTGGTCTGGCCCTGCCGTTCGCCATCGACCGGGCCGTGCTCGTGGCCGGCGCCGCCCGGGACGACGGCGCGCTCGTCGGCTGGTCGGTGCAGCGGCCGGGGGACGACGCGTGGCTGGTCTACGCCGAGGGCGTCCGCCGCGCAGCGACCCGCCGCGGCCTGCTGCCCGCCGACGGCAGGGGCGCCGACCTGCTCGTCGACTCCGACCTGCCGGTCGGGGCCGGCCTGTCGTCGAGCGCCGCCCTGACCGTGGCCGTCGCCGGCGTGCTGCTCCAGCTCGCCGGACGCCCGGCCGGCCCGGAGGAGACCGCAGCGCTGTGCCAGGAGGCCGAGAACGTCACTGTCGGCGTCCCCACCGGCCTGCTCGACCAGACAGCGCTGCTGCAGAGCCGGACCGGGCACGTGCTGGCCGTCGACTTCCGCCACACCCCACCGACGGTGGACCCGATCCCGTGTCCGCTGAACGGGCTGCAACTGCTCGCCGTCGACACCCGCGTCGCGCACGAGGTGGCCGACGGCACCTACGCCGAGCGTCGCCGAGCGGTGGAAGCGGCGGCGACGGAGCTCGGCGTGCAGAACCTCCGCGACGCGGAACCGGCCGCCGTGGCCGCCCTGCCACCTGCGCTACGCCGGCGGGCCCAGCACGTCGTGAACGAGAACGAGCGGGTCACCGCTGTCGTCGCGCTGCTCCGGGCTGGCCGGACCGCCGAGATCGGACCGCTGCTGACGGCGTCCCACGCCAGCCTCCGCGACGACTTCGAGGTCTCCTGTCCCGAGCTCGACCTGGCCGTCGATGCCGCGCTGCGGGCCGGTGCCCTCGGTGCCCGGATGACGGGGGCCGGCTTCGGCGGCACCGTCGTCGTCCTCGTGCGCGAGGACGAGGCATCACGGGTCATCGCTGCGGTCGAGGCAGCCTTTGACGACGCCTCGATGCCGTCGCGCACGACCCGCGTCGAACCGGGCGAGGGCGCGCGAGCGTTGCGCTGAACGGGCGGTGCTGGCCCCAGTCGCTCGCGGTGCCCGGTACGACGCCGATGATGAGGGCATGGCGACCCGCACCTCCCGTGTCCCGCGTTCCCTCGTGCTGACCGCTGCCACTGTGCTGGCGGCGACTCCGCTGCTCGGCGCGGTGCCGGCCGTAGCAGCCGACCCCGTACCGGCGGCAGCGCCAGTGGCGGTACCGCAGGCGGCAGCCGCGTACCCAACGGCGTCGACCATCACCCGGCCGAGCGAGGTGCGCACCCTCGCGCTGCCCGACAGCACCCCCGCGCTCCGGGCCGCCGGCCCGGCCGCGCCCGCGACCCTGCACGACAACGGGGCACGCACCACCGCCCCGTTCACGATGGTCGGCGTCAGCTGGAGACGCGGCTCCTCCGCCGACGCCGTGTTCACCGTCCGCACCCACACGAACGGCACCTGGACCGGCTGGTC
>JAVEDQ010000426.1 GCA_030840885.1 Frankiaceae bacterium | reverse complement strand
ATCTTGCTGCGGCGGGTGTGCCCGCGGGCGAGGCGGATGGCGCTCATCGTCGCCTCGGTGCCGCTGTTGACCAAACGCACCTGCTCCAGCGGCGGGCCCACCCGCTCGACCAGCAGCTCGGCGAGCTCGACCTCGCCCGGTGTCGGCGTCCCGTAGCTCGTTCCGAGACCGGCGGCCTGCTGCAGGGCGGCCACCACCTCCGGGTGCGCATGGCCGAGCAGCAGCGGCCCCCACGAGCAGATCAGGTCGACGTAGCGGGTGCCGTCGGCGTCGAACAGGTACGGCCCCTCCCCGCGCACCATGAACCGTGGGGTACCGCCGACGGCCCGGAAGGCGCGCACCGGCGAGTTGACGCCGCCGGGGACGACGGCCAGCGCCCGGTCGAACAGGGCGGCACTGATCGGGGCAGCACTGAGCGGGGCTGCGCTCGGGGCGGCACCCCGAGCTGCTGTGCGAGGACCGGACGTATCGGACGGTGGGGCTGGGGTGCTCACGCCCCGATCCTGTCAGGCGTGCGGTGCCGGGAGGTGATTGTGCTCGCCGTAGCGGTTAGTTGCATGCGCAACGGGACATCGACCCTGCGACAGAGGACACCCGGAGGCGGCAGACGCAACCATTCGGGGGTCGGCAGACGAAGGAGAGATCGTGGACAGTGTTCAGACGCAGGCGACGGTGGCCATCGGGTCACGCCTGTCCACGGACCCGGACGCCATCCGGGACGCCTACACCACGCTCGGCCCGCTGGTCCTGAACTACCTGCGTCGCCTCGTCCCGGCTCCCGATGCCGAAGACGTCCTGCAGCGCACCTTCGTCGAGGTCTGGCGGAGCCGCGAACGCTACGACCCGAGCCGCAGTCTCGAGGGCTGGGTTCTCGGCATCGCTCGCAAACGCGCGATTGACCATCTGCGTCGGCGGCATCATGACGTCGTGCCGTTGGACGAGATGCGCGGGGTGGCGGGCGATGACGGCCGCGTGCTCGCCGAGCGCTACGAGCGGGCGGCGCTCGTCCGCAGCGCCCTCGGCCAACTGCCGGACGAGCAGAAGCAGGCTCTCGCCCTCGTCTACTTCGGCGAACACACGCAATCCGAGGCGGCCGAGCGCCTCGGTGTCCCCCTGGGCACCGTCAAGGCACGCGTCTTCCGCGGTCTTCGCAAGCTCGGCACCATTCTCGGACCGGAGGCAATGACATGACCACCCCCAGCGGCTCCTTCGGGGACGCCCACGACGCGGTCCTCGACGACCTGCCGTCGCTGCTGACGGGTGAGCTCTCTCCTGCCCGCGAGCGCGAGGTAGCGGACCACCTCGACGGTTGCGACGCCTGCCGGCGTGAGCTGGCCGTGGTCGCCCGGGCATCGGCCTGGCTGCAGGACGCGGTGCGGTTGGAAGTGGTGCCGGAGATGGTCCCGGGCGAGCCGGTCGAAGCGCCTCCTGCGTTACCCCCGCTCCAGCTTCCCCGCCACACCTGGAACCCCGTGCGCCCCCGGTCGGGGAAATCGGGAGCGCGGCCGCACGCCTCCCGGTTGTTGGCCGCCGCGGCAGCCCTCGTCGTCCTCGTGGTCGGCGTCGGTGTCGGTGGTATCGCCGTGGGCCGCGCCAGCAATGACCAGCAGGGCACTCCGGTGGCACTGCACCCGCTGCCCAACGGAGTCGCTGCGGGCAACGCCGAGGGCAAGGCCCGCCTGCTCGCCGACGGCGGGATGAAGCTGGACGTGGCCGGCCTGCCGACGACGCACGACGGCGAGTTCTACGAGGTGTGGCTCTACGACCCGCCGACCGGCCGCATGCTCGCCGTCGGGGTGTTGCCCTCGGACGGCAAGGGCAACTACACGCTGCCCAAGTCCAGCGAGCAGGGCTACAGCGCCGTCGAGATCTCGCTCGAACCCAACGACGGCAACCCGGAGCACTCGAAGCTCAGCGTGCTGCGCGGCCCGATCGCCTGACCCGGTGCTGCGGCGTCAGGCCGGTCAACGCAGCCGCTGTGCGACCTCGGTGGCCCAGTAGGTCAGCACCTGGTCGGCCCCGGCCCGGCGGATCGAGATCAGCGACTCGAGGATGGCGCGGTCCCGGTCGATCCAGCCGTTGGCCGCGGCGGCCTCGATCATCGCGTACTCGCCACTGACCTGATAGGCCGAGACCGGGACGTCGGCGACGTCGGCGACGGCCCGCACCACGTCGAGGTAGCTCCCGGCGGGCTTCACCATCACGGCGTCGGCGCCCTCGGCGATGTCCAGCGCCACCTCGCGCAGGGCCTCGTCGACGCGGCGGGCGGGGTCCTGCTGGTAGGCGTTGCGGTCGCCGAACTGCGGCGCGCAGTCCGCCGCGTCCCGGAACGGGCCGTAGAAGGCGGAGGCGAACTTCGCTGAGTACGCGAGGATCGGCGTCTCGGCGAAGCCGGCAAGGTCCAGACCGGCGCGGATGGCGGCGACCTGGCCATCCATCATCCCGCTCGGCGCGACGACGTCGACGCCCGCCGTGGCCTGCGCGACGGCGATGGAGGCGTAGCGCTCGAGCGTGCTGTCGTTGTCGACGGCCCCGTCGGCGGTGAGCAGGCCGCAGTGGCCGTGGTCGGTGTACTCGTCGAGGCAGAGGTCGGCCAGCAGCACGATGTCGCCGCCGACCTCGCGGACGAGGTCGGCCAGGGCGAGCTGCACGATGCCCTCCGGGTCGTCGGCGCTGGACCCGCGGCCGTCCTTGACCGCCGGTAGCCCGAACAGGATGAGCCCGCCGACGCCGGCCGAAACGGCCTCGACGGCGGCCTTGCGCAACGACTCGCGGGTGTGCTGGACGACGCCCGGCATCGAGACGATCGGCTGCGGCTCGCCGCCGGCGACCGAGATGTCCTCGCGGACGAACATCGGCAGGATCAGGTCGGCCGGCGAGAGCCGGACACCGGCGGACAGGCGCCGCAGCGCAGCGGTGCGCCGGAGGCGGCGCGGACGGGCGGCCGGGTAGGTCATGAGGCACCTTTCGATATAGCCGAGTTGATCTTCTCGGATCTTGGGCGGCTGAGCTGCACGAACGGGCCCAAGATCCGAACTGATCAACTCCGAACTGATCAACTCCGGGATGTGCTGGAGCGGCTCCGGGCGCTGCGGGGGCGCGCGGCACTCGGCACGGCCTGCTGCTCGGTGCGGCGGGCGAGGGCGAACCCGGCGAGCGCCTCGACGAGGGCGGGCACGTTCGGTTCGGTCGACTCGACGTCGACGCGCAGCCCCAGCTCGACGGCCGTCGCGGCGGTCTGCGGGCCGATGACGGCGATGACGGTCGCCTCGTGCGGCTTGCCCGCGATACCGACCAGGTTGCGCACCGTGGAGGATGACGTGAACAGCACGGCATCGACGCGGCCGCCCTTCAACGCCTCCCGCACCGGGGCCGGCGGCGGCGAGGCGCGGACGGTCCGGTAGGCCGTCACGTCGTCGACCTCCCAGCCCCGCTCCTTCAGCCCGGCGACCAGCGTCTCGGTGGCGATGTCGGCCCGCGGCAGGAAGACCCGGTTGATCGGGTCCAGCACGCTGTCGTAGGGCGGCCAGTCCGCGAGCAGACCTTCGCTCGACTGCTGACCACTCGGTACGAGGTCGGGCTCCATGCCCCAGGCCCGCACCGCCGCAGCGGTCACCTCGCCGACGGCAGCGACCTTCACCCCGGCGAAGGCCCGAGCGTCGAGGCCGTACTCCTCCAGCTTCTCGCGCACCGCGCGAACCGCGTTGGTCGAGGTGAACGCGATCCACTGGTACCGGCCGGAGACCAACCCGTTGATCGCGCGGTCCATCGAGGCGGGCGTGCGAGGTGGCTCGACGGCGATCGTCGGGACCTCCAGCGGCACCGCACCCTGCGCGGCCAGCATCGCCGCGAGCGAGCCGGCCTGCTCGCGCGTACGGGGCACCAGGACCGTCCAGCCGAACAGCGCCCGCGACTCCCACCAGGCGAGCTTGTCGCGGGACCGCACGGCGGGCCCGACGACGGCGACGGCGGGCACGACGTCGGGCGCGGGACCGCCGGGCAGGACGGGCGTCTCGTCACGGGCGCCGAGCAGCGCGGCGGCGTCGCGCTCGACGGCGTCGAGGGTGCTGACCACGGTGCGCTGCCGCGAGGTGGTGCCGTCGACGGTCAGCGAGACCGGGGTGTCGGCCCGACGGCCGTGCTCGAGCAGGGAGGCGGCCGCCTTGCCCAACTCGGCGGCAACCGGCAGCAGCAGGACGAGGTTGCCGGGCGCGGCGGCCAGCGCGGCCCAGTCGGGTGCCGTCGGCGTGGTCGGGTCGAGGGCGACGACGGTGTGCGGCAGGCCCACGGCGACCCCGGCGTAGGCGGCGGTGGCGGGGGCCCCGAGTGCCGGAACGACCTCGACGGTGACCTTGGCGCGCTGCAGCGCAGCGACCTCGCGCCCGAGGTCGGGGTGTTCGAAAGGATCGCCCGGCAGCACACGCACGACCCGCTCGCCGGCCCGCGACCGGGTCACGGCCTCCTTGACGGGGTCGGCGACCTCGCCGGGGCCGACCAGGACCGCTCCGCCGGCGACGGCTCTCCCGGCTACGGACAGCGCGGGTGCCGGAACGCCCTCGGCGACGAGGACGACGTCGGCGGCGGCGAGCAGTTCGGCGGCGCGGACGGTCAGCAGGTCGGGGTTACCTGGCCCGCTACCGACGACGGCGACGGGCTGGGCCGGTTGCCCCGCACCCTTTGCTCGGCCTGGGGTGCCCGCGCTGCGACTCGTCATGTTGCTCCCAACAGGTCGGCCGCGCCTGCCTCGAGCAGGTCGGCGGCGAGTCGTCGCCCGAGCGCCTCGGGCGCCTCGGACGAACCGGTGGCCGACAGCCGGATGGCCCGGCCGCCGTCGATCGAGGCGACCACGCCCCGCAGGTAGAGCTCGAAGCGGCCGTCCTCGTCCTCGGCCACGTCGGCGAGGCCCCCGACCGGGGCCGTGCACCCGGCCTCCAGGGCGGCGAGCAGGCTGCGCTCGGCCGTCACCGCCGCGCGGGTCATCGCGTCGTCGAGCGCGTCGTGCAGCTCATCGGCCAGCTGCTCGTCGACGGCCCGGCACTCGATCGCGAGCGCGCCCTGCCCGCAGGCGGGCAGCAGCTGGAGCGGGTCGAGCACCTCGGTGACATCGGCGAGCCGACCGAGCCGGGCGAGCCCGGCACGGGCGAGCACGACCGCGTCCACCTCGCCGTCGACCGCCTTGCGGATGCGGGTGTCGACGTTGCCGCGGATCGGGACCATCTCGAGTCCGAGCCCCAGCGCGCGCAGCTGCGCCGCGCGCCGCGGGGAGCCGGTGCCGATCCGGCTGCCCGTCGGCAGCTCCCCCAGGGTGAGGCCGGACGGGCTGACCAGGACGTCCCGAGGGTCCTGCCGCTCGGGGACGGCAGCTATGAGCAGGTCGGCGGCGGGAGCTGTCGGCAGGTCCTTGAGGCTGTGCACCGCGAGGTCCACCTGCTTGTCCAGCAGCGCCTCGCGCAGCGCGGTGACGAAGACGCCGGTGCCGCCGATCTGGGTCAACGCCTCGGTGGAGCGGTCACCGTAGGTGACCACCTCGACGAGCTCCACGGGACGGTCGAGCCGCGCCGTCAGCGCGTCGGCGACCTGTTGCGACTGGGCCATCGCGAGGCGGGACCGGCGGGTCCCGAGCCGCAGGGGCGTCTGCATTCCCGTGGCCGTCTGCATTCCCGTGGCCGTCTGCATCCCCGTGGCCGTCACCGAGCTTCCGAGCCCGGGCCGCCGGGCGCGCGTCCTGCCGCCAATGCCGCGGCGGCGGCGCCGGGGACGGGGTCGGCCGCGGGGTCGTCCGCAGTCGGCACGGACAGCACGCTGGGCGTGTTGCGGTCGAGGTCGAACAGCATGTGGAGGGCCTCGGCGTACCGGTCGCCGTCCGGCGACGCGGCGAGCTCCTTCACCCGGACGGTCGGGGCGTGCAGCAGCTTGTCGACGACGCGTCGGACGGTGGACTCGACCTCTGCCCGTTCGCGGTCGTCGAGGTCGGGGACCCGTCCGGTCAGCCGCTCCAGCTCGCCGCGCACCACCTCGGCGGCCTGCGCCCGCAGCGCGGTCACCGTAGGGGTCACGCGCAGGGCGCGCTGGCGGCTGCAGAAGGCGCTGACCTCGTCGGCGACCAGCTCCCGGACGAGTTCGACGTCGGCCCCGACGGCGCCGGCCTTGAGCACGGAGCGCAGCCCCTCGAGGTCGATCAGGGTGACGCCCGGCAGCGCGGCGACCTCGGGGTCGACGTCGCGGGGCAGCGCGAGGTCGAGGAAGACCAGCGGCGGGACGCCCTCGGGGCCGCCCGTATGTGTGGAGGCCCGCCGCTCGAGGGCCTGCTTCACGACGACGGCGGGCACCACCGGGGCGGTCGATCCGGTGGCGGTGACGACGACGTCGGCCTCGGCCAGTGCTTCGACGAGTTCGGCGTCGCCGAGACCCACCGCCCGGCCGCCGAGGTTCTGGGCGAGCCGCGCCCCGCGGTCCCGGGTGCGGTTCGCGACGACGACGGAGCCCACCTCGGCCCGGCGCAGGACCGTTCCGGCGAGGGCACCGGTGGAACCGGCACCGACGACGAGGACCGAACGTCCGGCGAGGTCACCCAGCGCGGTGCGTGCCCCTTCGACGGCGACGCCGACCAGAGACGCGGCAGCCTCGTCGATCCGGGTCTCGGAGTGGGCGCGCTTGCCGACCCGCATCGCTTCGCGGAACAGCACCGAGAGCGAGCGACCGGTGCTGCCTTCGCTGGTGGCGAGCTTGTAGGCGGACCGCACCTGCCCGAGGATCTGCGCCTCGCCGACGAGCATCGAGTCGAGCCCGCAGACGACCGCGAACAGGTGGGCGACGGCCCGGGCCTCGTGGTGCACGTAGAGGCAGGAGGTGAGCTCCTCCAGCGGCAGCCCGCTGATGCGCGCGAGCTGGTCGCTGATCTCGGTGAGTCCGCCGTGGAAGGTGGTGGTCTCGGCGAAGACCTCGACGCGGTTGCAGGTCGAGAGCACGACCGCCTCGGCGACGTGCTCGCCCTGCAGCAGGTCGTGCAGCAGCTTCTCGAGATCGTCGGGACCGACGGTGGCGCGCTCGAGCACGACCGTCGGCGCGGTCCGGTGGTTCAGCCCCACCGCGAGCAGGCTCACGGGACCATCGCCTGGCTGAAGCGGGAGGGTGACCCGGCGGAGAGTCCGTCGGTCGCGCGACGGGCTTCGTGGAAGGAGAGGATCTGGAGTTCGACGGCGAGGTCCACCTTGCGGATCTCGACGTCGTCCGGAGCCACCAGAACGGTCGGCGCGAAGTTGAGGATGCTGCGCACACCGGCCGCGACGAGTCGGTCGCAGACGGCCTGCGACGCCGGAGCAGGGGTGGCGATGACGCCGATCGGGCTCCCGGCGGCGCGGACGAGGTCCTCGAGGTCGGCGAGCGGCCGCACCTCGACGCCGTCGACGGCGCTGCCGATGCACTCCGGCGACGCATCGACCAGCCCGGCGATGCGGAATCCGCGGGTGCGGAAGCCGCCGTAGCCGGCCAGAGCGCGACCCAGGTTGCCGACGCCGACAAGGACCACGGCGCGGTGCGACGTCAGGCCGAGCTCGCGGCTGATCTCGTCGGCGAGGGAGACGACGTGATAGCCGACGCCGCGGGTGCCGTAGCTGCCGAGCTGGCTCAGGTCCTTGCGCACCTGGGCGCCGGTCACTCCGGCCG
>JAVEDQ010000420.1 GCA_030840885.1 Frankiaceae bacterium | reverse complement strand
GCTCCATCGACCGTCCTCGACGCGGTTCGGCCACGGCAGCAGGACCTGTCCACGCCCGGCCGAGGCCATCTCGTCGGCGGCGTAGCCGTCGAGGATGTCGCGGCCGCCGGCGGAGTACGTCCGCAGCCCACCGCCGACCTCGACGACGGTCGCGACGGCGTCGCCGAGCCGCAGCTCGACCTGTTCACCCGACGGGTGGAACGGCATCGCTCACCTCCGTGTAGAGCTCGGCGACCCGCTCGGCTGCGGCTCGCCACGAATAGTCGGCCCGGACCAGCCGGAGCCCGTTCTCACCTCGTCGAGACCGTTCGCCCGCATCCTCGGCCACCGCGACCAGCGCGTCCACCAGGGGTTCCTCCGCATCGGGTGGCACCAGCCAGCCGTTGGCCCGCTCACCGTCGCCGACGACGAACGACAGCGGCCCGCCGTCAGCCGCCGCCACCACGGGCAGGCCGGTCGCCATTGCCTCCAGGAACACCTGCCCGAACGCCTCGCCGACCGACGGCGAGACCAGAGCATCGGCGCAGGCCAGCCCGACGGGAAGCTCGTCGTGCCCACGCCAGCCGATGAAGAAGACCCCGTCGATCCGCTCACGGGCGACGACGGAGGCCGGGTGCTCGCCCTCCCACTCGCCCGGGTGGCCTCCCCAGATCACCAGCGGAGCACGGACGCCGCGTTGCCGCCGCGCCCGCGCGTAGGCGCGGAGCAGCAGCGGCAGGCGCTTCGGTTCGGTGAACCGGCCGACGAACAGCAGCACGGGTGGTTCCGGGTCGGCCAACGGCGCGAGGTCGGCTTCGGTGTAGCGGAGGCTTCCCGGCTCCTCGCCCTCGGCCCAACCAAGTGGTTCCTCGACGAGCCACCGACGGAACCACGCCATCCGCTGCGCCCGGGACAACGAGCCCGGACGGAACCGCTCGGTGTCGACGCCGTGCGGCACGACGGCGATCTGCTGCGGGTCGAGGTCGAACAACGACGACGCCCGCTCCTGGTCCCGCGGCGAGACGACCACGAGCCGCTGCGCCCCTCGCGCCCACCCGGAGAGTCGACGGTCCCACGCCACGGCGTGCGGCCAGCCTGCGGCGTTGCCCCGCCGGATCGCCTCGAGCATGAGCATCTCGGTGCCGTGCAGGTTCGTGACGACGGGCAGCCGTCGCCCCATCTGCGTCAGCGCGTCGGCCATCGGCGTCAGATGGTGCAGATGAACGACGGAGACCGTCGGGCTGTCCGCCGCCCGGAACGCCGCTGCCCATGCGGTCGTCTGTCGACCGAGCAACCGCTCGTCGAGGGTCGCGAAGACCCGGTCGGGTGCTCCGGCTCGGTCCTCGTAGGAGGGGTGCAGCGGCACCGGCTGGTCGAGCGGGTCCTCCCCCCGCCCCGCGGCGTCCAGCGCCGGGGTGAAGTCGACCGGAATCAGGTCCAGGCCGGCGAAGAAATCGGAGGCGTTGCCGGCCTCACCCGGGCCGCCCTGCGACCCCGAAACGAGCCGGACGGGCCACCCCTCGGCGGCGAGCGCCGGCGCGAGGTAGCGCACGACCTGCGCCGATCCGCCGCGGGGCCAGAACATCAGCCCCATCAGCACGCGAGGGTCCACCCCGGCCTGCGTCACCCGCCGGACGGGTGCAGCGGCGGGGTGATGAACACGCGCCTGTGGCAGGAGCGACAGACGGCGACCTGCGCGCCCGGCTCCTCCTCGGTGACCCCGAAGCGGCTGAGCAGGATGGTCGCGTCGCACCACGAGCAGTCGACCCAGGGTCCATCCGGCAACGGTCCGTCGGCGAGCGCGTCGAAGCCGGTCACGGACGCGGCGAAGCGTACGGGTCGCGCCCGAGGAAGCCGATGAGCCGCTCGACGGCGGGGGCGTCGTCGGGGACGGGGACCTCGTCGCCGAACGACTTGTCCGGCCCGCGGTACTCGGGCGTGAGGAACTGTCGCCCGGCGGCGAGAGCGGCCTCGGCTTCGGCCTCGCCGAAGGGCAACGGCTGCCCGGTCGCTGTGGCGAGGTCCCAACCGTGGCCGATGTACTCCATCAGCATCATCCCGAGCACCATCGAGCCCGGGATCGGGCCGCCCATCAACGTGACCGGACGCCCGTCCGCGCCGTTGCGGAACGCGGACACGGCGTGCCGGCCAGCGAGCGCGAACTGTTCCGCCTCGATCGCCGGCCAGCCGCCGGCCTCAGCCGCCGGGGTCGGGGGCGGGTCGCCCTCCAGGCTTGTGGCGAAGGTGGTGAGCCACTGGGTGAGGTGGCTGACCAAGGCGTCGACGTCGAACTCGGGGCACGGCGTCGGTCGATGCGCAGCATCCGGCGGGACGGCGGCGATCAGCGTCGACGTCTTGTCCAGCACCGAGTCGAGGAGATCGACGTTCTCGCTCACGGCGGCAACGTACCAGCGGTGCCAAGATCGGCACCATGCCTGGCCAGGCGTGGCCTGGGACCCGCTCCCACCGCAGCGTTGACCGCACTCGGCTAGGAGACCTCGGTGACCGTCCCGGCCTCGACGTGCAGGTGCCGGTTCGTGTGCACCGCTTCGAGCATCCGCCGGTCGTGGGTGACGAGCAGCAGCGTGCCGGGGTAGGACGCGAGCGCCGACTCCAGCTGCTCGATCGCCGGCAGGTCGAGGTGGTTGGTCGGCTCGTCGAGCACGAGCAGGTTGACGCCTTTGGCCTGCAGCAGCGCGAGCGCTGCACGCGTCCGCTCCCCCGGCGACAGCGACGACGCCGGCCGCAGCACGTGGTCGGCGCGCAGGCCGAACTTGGCGAGCAGCGTGCGGACGTCGGCGGGCGCGAGGTCGGGCACCTCGTCGCGGAAGGTCTCCGCGAAGGCGCGATCGCCGAGGAAGCGGCGCCGGGCCTGGTCGACCTCGCCGACGACGACCCCGGGTCCGAGCGACGCCGACCCCACGTCCAGCGGCAGCCGCCCGAGCATCGCCGCGAGCAGGGTCGATTTACCGCTGCCGTTCGCGCCGGTGACGGCGACGCGGTCGGCCCAGTCGATCTGCAGATCGACCGGCCCGAGCGTGAAGCCACCCCGCTTGACGACGGCGCCGCGCATCGTCGCGACGACGGCACCGGCCCGGGGCGCGGCCGCGATCGTCATCTGCAGCTCCCACTCCTTGCGGGGCTCGTCGACGACCTCCAGCCGCTCGATCATCCGGTCGGTCTGCGCGGCCTTGGCCGCTTGCTTCTCGCTGGCTTCGCTGCGGAACTTCCGCCCTATCTTGTCGTTGTCCGTTGCCTTCCGCCGGGCGTTCTTGACCCCCTTCTCCATCCACGACCGCTGCGTCCGACCGCGCTCCTCGAGCGAGCCGCGGGTGTCGGCGTACTGCTCGAAGGCCTCCCGCGCGTGCCGGCGCGCGACGTCGCGCTCCTCGAGGTAGGAGGCGTAGCTTCCGCCGAAGACGCGGACCTGCTGCTGCGCGAGGTCGATCTCGACGACACTGTTCACGGTGCGCGTCAGGAACTCCCGGTCGTGGCTGACCAGCACGACACCCGCGCGGAGCCCGGTCACGAACTCCTCGAGCCGCCGCAGGCCGTCGAGGTCGAGGTCGTTGGTCGGCTCGTCGAG
>JAVEDQ010000401.1 GCA_030840885.1 Frankiaceae bacterium | reverse complement strand
CGACTACGGCTACGACGAGGTCTTCGCGCGGCAGGTCCGCGCTCACGGCCGCGCCGGCGACGTCCTCCTTACGCTGTCCACCTCGGGACGCAGCCGCTCGGTGATCGCGGCCGCGGCCGCGGCCCGGGCTCTCGGGATGCAGACCTGGGCGCTGACGGGTCCGCCGGGCTCGGAGCTCGCGGCGGCCAGCGACGAGTCCGTCGCCGTCGACGCGCCGCACGTGGCGACCATCCAGGAGGCGCACCTCGTCGCCGTGCACCTGATCTGTGCTGCGGTCGACGTCGCACTGGGCGTCGCCCCCGCTGAGGGGGCGAATGCAGCGTGGTCATCCGACACCGCCGCCGAGCCCGAGACCCTCGATGCGGCGGCCCCAGATGTGGCGGCCCCCGATGTGGCGGCCCCCGATGTCATCGTCCTGCCCGACGTCGCGCCGCGCGGCGCCGATCGGCCCGGCCGTGCCCCGCTCGTCGTGGTCGGCGACGTTCTCCTCGATCGGGACCTCGAGGGCCGGGTGGAACGCCTCTCCCCCGACGCGCCGGTGCCCGTGGTCGACGACCTCGCCGACCACCCCCGTCCCGGCGGGGCCGGGCTCGCCGCCGTGCTCGCCGCCCGTGACGGGCGCCAGGTCACGCTCGTCACCGCGCTGGCACCGGACGCCGGCGGCACGCTGCTGCGGTCGCTGCTCGAGTCGGAGGGCATCCGCGTCCACGATCTCGGGCTGGACGGGCAGACACCCGAGAAGATCCGCGTACGCACCGACGGCCGCTCCCTGCTGCGGCTCGACCGCGGCGGCGCGGCCGGCACCGTCGGTCCGCTGACCGCCGACGCCGCCGGCGCTCTCGCCGGAGCCCGCGCCGTGCTGGTCGCCGACTACGGACGCGGCGTCGCCGCCGAAACCACCGTGCGCACCGCGCTCACCGACATGCCCCGCCGGGTGCCCATCGTCTGGGACCCGCACCCCCGCGGACCGGAGCCGGTGCCGGGCTGCCGCCTCGTCACGCCGAACGGCGGCGAGGCCGCAACGTTTGCCGCCAACTCCGTCGCCGCCGGCCTCTCGAACGGTGCAGCCGAAGGCAACTCGCTGGCGGCCGTCACGGTCCGCGCGCGTGCCCTGGCCGAGCGGTGGTCCGCGAGTGCGGTCGCCGTCACCCTCGGCGCCCGTGGAGCCTTGTTGGCCGCTGGTCCCGACACCCCACCTCTGGTGGCGCCGGCTCCGCCGACCCCGCTGTCGGATCCCTGCGGGGCAGGTGACCGGTTCGCCTCCGCCGCGGCGGGCCTGCTCGCCGACGGCCTGCTCCCCAGCGAGGCGATGACGGGAGCCGTGACCGCGGCCAGCGACTTCGTCGCCGCCGGGGGCGCCGCCGCCGTCCGGATCGCGCATAGCCGGCCTGCGGCGAGGGATACCGGAATCGTCCCGCCCGCGGTGATCCCGACGGCGGCCGACGTGGTCGCCCGTACCCGCGCGGCCGGCGGCACGGTCGTCGCGACCGGCGGGTGCTTCGACCTGCTGCACGCCGGGCACGTGCGTGTCCTGCAGCAGGCCCGGGCACTCGGGGACTGCCTCGTCGTGCTGTTGAACAGCGACGACAGTGTCCGGCGGCTCAAGGGGCCGGAGCGGCCGATCGTCTCCGCTCCCGACCGGGCCGCCGTGCTGCTCGCCCTCGGCTGCGTCGACGCCGTCCTCGTCTTCGAGGAGGACACCCCGATCGACGCGCTCGCCGACATCCGACCCGACGTGTGGGCCAAGGGCGGCGACTACGCCGTCGCCGACCTCCCCGAGGCCCCCGTCGTCGCGGGGTGGGGCGGCCAAGCCGTCGTCCTGCCCTACCTGACCGGACGTTCTACAACCATGATGATCCAGGAGGCTGTACGCCGTGGCAGTTGAGACCCAGACGACCGACAGTGCCAGCCAGAGCGGCCAAGGCCGGAACGGCCAGAACCGAGTCGGCACCGTGCTCGTCACCGGAGCCGCCTCCGGGCTGGGCGCGGCCATCGTCGCAGCCGTCCAGGCCGCGGGCGGTACCGCGCTCGCCCTCGACCGCGTGCCCGTCGAGGGTGTGCCGCACGAGATCGTCGACCTCGCCCACCCGCGGGAGGCCGAGGCAGCGGTGCGTCGCGTCGTCGACGCCAACGGCGGCACCCTCGACGCCGTCGTCACGGCCGCCGGCACCGACTTCCCCGCTCCGCTGTCGAAGCTCGACGGCGACAGCTGGGACCAGATCGTCGCGGTGAACCTGCTCGGCACCGCCGCCGTCGTCCGTGCCGCCCTGCCGTACCTCGAGACGTCGCAGGGCAAGGTGCTGACCGTCGGTTCGACGCTGTCGGTCAAGGCTGTCGGCGACGCCACCGCCTACTGCGCCTCGAAGTTCGGCGTCGTCGGCTTCACCCGCGCGCTCGCGGCCGAGCTGGCCGGCAAGATCGGCGTCACGCTGCTGATTCCGGGCGGGATGTCGACGCACTTCTTCGACGATCGCGACCCGCAATACAAGCCGGGGCCGGACGCCAAACTCAACGACCCGGCGAACGTCGCCGCGGCCGCGCTGTTCGCGCTGCAGCAGCCGCCCGGGTGCGAGATCAAGGAGCTGGTGGTCACCGCCTCCACGGAGCCGTCCTACCCCTGATGCTTAAGGTGGTCCGATCGTGAGATCGAACCCGTGAGCGCGCAACCCCGCGTGCTGGCCCTTCGGGCGCTGG
>JAVEDQ010000344.1 GCA_030840885.1 Frankiaceae bacterium | reverse complement strand
CTGCGAGGGCCGGCGCCGCGCGTATCGACAGCCGCACCCTCCTGCACACGGGACATCTGGCCGATCCGGAGGGCGGCGGATGGCGTCGCTGGCCGTCGGACAGGCTGACCGCTCTGCGCCCACAGCTCGAACCGGTCCTCGAGGAGTTCGGTTATGCCTGGTGAACGGTCCGTCGCGCTCGATGACGACCTCGCGCCGGCCGCCCTCGTGCCCGACGTACGGCGCATCGCCGTCCTGCGCGCCAACGGGATCGGCGACTACATCACCGCCGAACCCGCGCTCGCCGCGCTGCGCGCCGCCTACCCCGACGCCGAGATCACGCTGCTCGGCGCCACCCACCACCGGCCGCTGGTCGAGGGGCGGCCCGGCCCCTGCGACCGTTTCGTCGAGGTCCCGCTGATGCCCGGCGTCCGAGCCGGGAACGGCCCGGACGCGACCAGCGAGCAGGTCGGCTCCTTCCTCGGCGCCGCGCGGGCGTACGGCTACGACCTCGGCGTGCAGCTGCACGGCGGCGGCCGCTTCTCCAACCCGCTCGTGCGGCAGCTCGGGGCCCGCGTCACCGCCGGCGCTGCCACCCCCGACGCGGAGCCCCTCGACCGCGTGGTGCCCTACGCCTTCAACCAGCACGAGATCCTGCGGTGGCTGGACGTCGCGGCCGCGTGCGGCGCCCCGGCCGTCCGACGACGCCCCGCACTCGCGGTCACCGACGCCGAGCTGGCCGAGGCCGACGCCGTGCTCGCCCGGGCCGCGCCCGACGACGGGCGCCCGCTGGTCGCCGTGCACCCCGGAGCGACCGACCCCCGCCGTCGCTGGCCGATCGAACGACACATGGCCGTCGCCGCCTCGCTACCCGCCGCCCGCGTCGTGCTGCTCGGCGGCCCGGACGAGGCCCCGCTGACGGCCGCGGCTCGGGAAGCGGCAGCCGGACTCGGCCTCGAAGTCGCGGACCTCGCCGGGACGACGGGTCTCGGGGGACTGCTCGGCCTGCTGGCGCGGGCAGACCTGTTCCTCGGCAACGACTCCGGCCCGCGGCACCTGGCCGAGGCGGTCGGCGCACCGACCGTGGCCGTCTTCACCAACGCCAACCTCGCCGACGTGGCCCCGCTGTCCCGCGTGTGGCACCGCGTCGCGGTCTCCTGGTCCAGCCGGTGCGCGGTATGTGACGCGCCGGTCCAGCAGCAGTGCGGCCACGACGCGACCGTCCTCGGCGACGTCGGCGTCGACGAGGTCAGCGGGCTGGCGGGGGAGATCTTCGCGCAGCGCCCGCCGCCCGCCCTGTTTCGCCGGTCGTCGGCTGCGTAGGAAGGAGGCGCACCGACCCCGTCCTCCGGAGACCACATGCTCGAGGCACCAGGCGCGTCCGCGCTCGTGCTCGGCGTCGACGTGGGGACCACCAGCACGAAGGTGAACGGCTACACGGCGGGGACCGTCGACCTCGTCGTCTCGGCCTCCGCCGGGTACCCGTTGCTGACCCCGAGGCCCGATGTCGCCGAGCAGGATGCCGACATCGTGCGCGACGCCGCCCTGTCCGCCATCGCCGACTGCGTCCGCACCGCCACCGAGCGGGGGCTCGAGGTGGCGGGGCTGTCGTTCAGCGCCGCGATGCACTCGCTGCTGGGTGTCGATGCCGACGGCCGACCGCTGACGAAGCTGCTCACCTGGGCAGACAGCCGGTCCGACGACCAGGCCCAGCGGCTCCGGGCCGCTGGGGAAGGGCTGGCGCTGCACCGCCGCACCGGGACACCGGTGCATCCGATGTCTCCGTTGGTCAAGCTCCGGTGGTTCGCGGAGCAGGAGCCCGACGTCGCGGGCCAGGTCCGGCGGTGGCTCGGGATCAAGGAGTACCTGCTCGCCGTCCTCGTGGACGGCGAGGGTAACGCCGACGATCCGGTGGTCGACGCAGGCATCGCCTCGGGCACGGGGCTCTACAACCTGGCCGACGCCTCCTGGGACGCCGAGGCGCTCCACTACGCGAGCATCCCCGCCTCGCGGTTGCCGCGTCCGGTGCCGACCACCACCGTGCTTCGGCTCGCCGACGGGGCCGCCGCGCAGCTGGGGCTGCCGACCGGTCTGCCCGTCGTCATCGGGGGAGCCGACGGGCCGCTCGCCAACCTCGGCCTCGGCGCCGTCCGGCCGGGGTCGGTCGCGTGCTCCATCGGCACCAGCGGTGCGGTGCGCGCGTCGGAGGACGCGCCCAACGTCGACGAGCGCGGTCGGGTCTTCTGCTACAACCTCGCCCCGGGCCGATTCGTCATCGGCGGGGCGGTGAACAACGGCGGCCTGGTCCTGGACTGGCTCCGCGACGCCGTCGCACCCGATCTGGCCGACGACCACCCGCAGGCGCTGCTCGACCTCGCCGCGACCGCTCCGGTCGGTAGCAACGGGCTGCTGTTCCTGCCCTATCTGCTGGGTGAACGTGCCCCCCACTGGTCAGCTGTGCCGCGCGCCGCGTTCCTCGGGCTGACGCGGGAGCACCGGCGGGAGCACCTCGCCCGCGCAGCGATGGAGGGGGTGTGTCTCCAGCTGGCCGTCGTCCTCGCCTCGCTCGGCACCGCCGGCGTCGCCGTTCACGAGATCCGGGCCACCGGCGGCTTCGCGCGCAGCCCGCTCTGGCGCCGGATCCTCGTCGACGTCTTCGGCCGGCCGGTCGGGTTCGCAGCGTCCCCGGAGGGCTCGAGCCTCGGAGCGGCCCTGTTGGGGATGACGGCGCTCGGGCTGCTCGAATCACTCGACCGGGCCGCGGACCTGGTGCAGATCGCGTCCGTGGAGAAGCCGACGCCCGACGACGCCGAGGCCTACGCGCGGCTGCAGCCGATCTTCGAGCAGGCCTACGACAGCCTTGCGCCGGTCTTCGCCGCCCTGCACGACCTGCCCGGCTGACCCGGGACATACGTCGGCCCCGGCAGGCGGGAAGCCGTACCGGGGCCGATCGTGGTCTACGCGACTATCAGGCTGCGCCTGAAGCACTCTCCGGGAAGTTCGCCGGCTCGGCATTGACGTTGCCGTCGGCGTTGGCCTGCAGGCCTTCCTTCGTCTTCTTCATCGGGTGACCATCGCCCAGCTGGTCCATGCGCTCCTGCTTCGTGGGCTCTGGCTCGTCGCCCCACACCTTGTTCGGCAGCGCCATCTTCGCGACTGTCCGGAACACCTGGCCGT
>JAVEDQ010000343.1 GCA_030840885.1 Frankiaceae bacterium | reverse complement strand
GGCGGTCGGCCTCGGCGCGGCCGTCGACTACCTGACCGCCTTCGCCGACGGCCAGGGCATGGCCGCGGTCGCTGCGCACGAGCAGGAGATCACCGCCTACGCGCTGGAGCGGCTCGCCGACGTCGAGGGCCTCCGCGTCCTCGGCCCCGGCACCGCGGACCGTCGCGGTGCGGCGATCAGCTTCGCCGTGAAGGGCCTGCACCCGCACGACATCGGGCAGCTGCTCGACGAGTCCGGCAACGCGGTACGCGTCGGGCACCACTGCGCCAGGCCGGTCTGCCAGCACTTCGGCGTGCCCGCCACGACGCGGGCGTCCTTCCACCTGTACTCGACGCTCGGTGAGGTCGACGCGCTGGTGGAAGGGTTGCAGCGGGTGAAAGCGTTCTTCAGAGCATGAGTACGTCATCGATGGGGTCCAGCTCCGGCCTCGAATCCATGTACCAGGAGATCATCCTGGACCACTACCGCAACCCGCACCACCGCGGTCTGCGCGACCCGTTCGACACCGAGGTGCACCACGTCAACCCCACCTGCGGGGACGAGGTCACACTGCGGGTGAAGGTCGGCACCGCCGCTGACGGCTCGTCGGTCGTGGAGGACGTCTCCTACGAGAGCGAGGGCTGCTCGATCTCGCAGGCTTCCGCGTCGGTGATGACCGACCTGGTCATCGGCCGACCCGTCGGCGACGCGCTGGCCACCGAGCAGGAGTTCGCCACGCTCATGGCGTCCCGCGGAAAGCTCGAGCCGGACGAGGACGTCCTGGAGGACGCGATCGCCTTCGCCGGCGTCTCGAAGTACCCGGCGCGCGTCAAGTGCGCGCTGCTGGGCTGGAAGGCATGGAAGGACGCGGTCACGCAGGCCGTCGAGACCGCGGAGCCCAGCAGAACAGGGGAGAAGTCATGACCGAGACCACCACCGAGGCCGGCACCGAGACCGCCACGGCGACGAGCGCGCCCGTCGTCGAGGGTCAGATCCCCTCGCTCGAGGACCTCGAAGAGGCAATGCGTGACGTCGTCGACCCCGAGCTCGGCATCAACGTCGTCGACCTCGGGCTCGTCTACGGCATCACCGTCGACGGTGCCGCCACCACCGAGGGCCCCGAGGGCAAGATCGCGGTGATCGACATGACGCTCACCTCGGCCGCCTGTCCGCTCACCGACGTGATCGAGGACCAGGCCCGGTCGGTGCTGTCCGGTGGGCCACAGCCCCTCGTCGAGGACATCAAGATCAACTGGGTCTGGATGCCGCCGTGGGGTCCGGACAAGATCACCGAGGACGGCCGTGAGCAGCTGCGCGCCCTCGGCTTCAACGTCTGACCGATTCGGAACAGCCGGCCCGGCTGCGAGACCGGCGCCCGGAAATGTCGGTGACCGCTTCCTGACCTAAGGTGGCGCCGTGACCGATGTAGGCGCCCGGACGCGGCCCTCGCGCCGGCGGCCCGCCGTCAGCCTGCGCAAGCGTCAGCCCGGTGCCGAGCCCGGCGGGATGCTCGTCGAGCGGACCGGCGAGGAGACCGTCGTCGACTGCGCGCTCTACGTCGACGGCAAACGCCAGGAGGGTCGGCTTCCGTACGAGGGCGCGCTGCAGGCGGCCGAGCAGTCGGGCGGTTTCGTCTGGATCGGGCTCTTCGAGCCGACCGACGACCAGGTGCAGGGTCTGGCCGACGAGTTCGGCCTCCACCCGCTCGCGGTCGAGGACGCCATCAACGCCCACCAGCGCCCGAAGCTGGAGCGCTACGGCGACCACTGGTTCCTCGTCCTGAAGACGGCCCGGTACATCGAGCACGACCAGCTGACGAATCAGAGCGAGGTCGTCGAGACCGGCGAGATCATGATGTTCATCGGTTCGAACTTCGTCGTCACCGTGCGGCACGGCACCGCACGGCCGCTCGGCCCCGTCCGCGACCGCCTCGAAGGCGAGCACGACGTCGTCCGCTGCGGGCCGCCCGGCGTCATGTACCGGATCGCCGACCAGGTGGTCGACGACTACCTGGAGGTCGCCGACGAGATCGAGCAGGACATCGACGAGATCGAGGAATCGGTCTTCTCACCGAGCCGCAGCGACGACACGCTGCGGATCTACCAGCTCAAGCGCGAACTGCTCGAGTTCAAACGGGCGGTCGTGCCGCTCGGCCGCCCGATGGAGCAGCTGCTGCAGGCCGAGAAGCTGAAGCCCGTCCACGAGTACCTGCGCGACGTCGATGACCACCTCCGGCGCGTCGCCGAGCAGGTCGAGGGTTACGACGGGCTGCTCGACTCCATCCTGGATGCGAACCTCGCCCGGGTGACCGTGCAGCAGAACGACGACATGCGACGCATCAGCGCGTACGTCGCGCTCGCGGCCGTTCCGACGCTGATTGCCGGCATCTACGGCATGAACTTCGACCACATGCCGGAGCTGCACTGGTACTTCGGCTACCCGTACGCGCTGGGCCTGATGGGGACGGTCGTCTTCACGCTCTTCCGCGCCTTCAAGCGGAGCAAGTGGCTGTAGCTCCGCAGGCCAGATCGTGTCGAGAAGGTTCGTTAGACTAGCTAAGTAACGGGCACGTCCAGAGGGAGCCACGAGAACCCCCGGGACCGGAGTCCGATGAATACCAGCCTGCGCACCAGGTTCGCCGGTGTGACTGCGAGCGCCGCCGCCCTGCGACACAGCACATTCGCCTCGCTCGAGAACCCGAACTACCGCCGCTACATCGCGGGCCAGAGCGTCTCGATGGTCGGCACCTGGATGCAGACCGTCGCCCAGTCGTGGCTCGTGCTGCAGCTGACGGGGTCGGGCACCGCCCTCGGCCTCGTCGTCGCGCTGCAGACGCTGCCTGTCCTGCTGCTCGGCCCGTACGGCGGCGTGGTCGCCGACCGGGTCGACAAGCGCCGGCTGATGATCGGCCTGCAGTCGATTATGGGCCTGCTCGCACTCGTGCTCGGTGTCCTGACCCTGACCGGCACCGTGCAGCTCTGGCAGGTGTACCTCCTGGCGTTCCTGCTCGGGATGAACAACTGCTTCGAGAACCCGGCCCGGCAGTCGTTCGTCCTCGAGATGGTCGGGCCGGCAAACCTGCGCAACGCCGTCAGCCTGAACTCGGTCGTGGTGAACGTCGCCCGGGCGGTCGGCCCCGCCGCGGCCGGGCTCATCATCGCCGCCGGTGGCACCGGCATCTGTTTCCTGATCAACGCCGCGAGTTTCGTCGCGGTGGTGCTGTCGCTGACCTCGCTCGACACCTCACGCCTGCAGCCGTCGCCGCCGACCGTCCGGGCGCCTGGTCAGCTCCGCGAGGGCTTCGCCTACGTCCGACGGACCCCCGAGCTCGCCGTCCCATTGCTGATGATGGCGCTCGTCGGCTGCCTGGCCTACGAGTTCCAGGTCGTGCTGCCCGTCGTGGCGAAGGAGACCTTCGGCGGGGGAGCGCAGGTCTACGGCCTCATGACCGGCGCGATGGGGGTCGGCGCGGTGATCGGTGGGCTCTACGTCGCTGCCCGCGGTCGCACCGGGATCCGCGCGATGACCACGTCCGCGCTGGCCTTCGCCGTGGTGCTGCTGTTCGCGGCCCTCGCGCCCAGCCTTGCCGTCGAACTGGTCGCCCTCGCCCTGGTCGGCGGCGTGAGCGTGGGCTTCCTGTCCAAGGGCAACAGCACCCTGCAGCTGTCGGCGGACCCGTCGATGCGGGGCCGGGTGATGGCGCTCTGGGCCGTGGCCTTCCTCGGGTCCACCCCGATCGGGGGACCGATCGCCGGTGCGGTGGCCGAGCACCTCGGCGGGCGCGCGGGTCTCGGTCTCGCCGCGGCCGCCTGCGCCGTGGCGGCAGGTGCCGGAGCGCTGGTGTTGCGGCGTCGGGCCGCTGGCGGCACAGCTGGCACAGCTGTTCCGTCGCAGGTACCCGAGGTCCGACGGGAGACGGTCGGGGCAGGCCGAAGCGCGTGACCCCGTCACGGCGTCCTCCCGGCGACGGCACAGCCGCTTCGTAGAATCGGAACAGACCGTGCGGCCGCTCGCGTTGATATGCGCGCATCTCGTTTCCGAACAGCAGGGACCTTTTCTTGATCACCGCGACCGATGTCGAACTGCGCGCCGGCGCCCGCCTCCTGGTGGACGGTGCGAGCTTCCGCATCGGCGCCGGTGACCGTGTCGGGCTCGTGGGCCGGAACGGCGCCGGCAAGACGACGCTGACCAAGGTGCTCGCCGGTGAGGCCCACCCCGCCGCGGGGACCGTCACCCGCTCGATGCCGGTCGGCTACCTGCCGCAGGATCCCCGCACCGGCGATCTCGAGCAGCTCGCCCGGGACCGCATCCTCTCCGCCCGGGGCCTCGACAAGCTCGCCCGCGAGATGAACGAGCTGACCGGCGATCTCTCGACCGACGCGAAGATGCGCCGCTACGGCAAGGTCGAGGAGCGCTTCACCGCCCTCGGGGGCTACGCCGCCGAGGCGGAGGCCGCACGCATCGCCGCGCACCTCGGGCTGCCCGACCGTGTCCTCGGCCAGCCGCTCGGCACGTTGTCGGGCGGGCAGCGCCGTCGCGTCGAGCTCGCCCGCATCCTGTTCGCCGGTGAGGACAACGCCGCCACGCTGCTGCTCGACGAGCCGACGAACCACCTCGACGCCGACTCGATCACCTGGCTGCGGGACTACCTGAAGAGCTACGGTGGCGGGCTGCTCGTGATCAGTCACGACGTGGAGCTGCTCGAGGCGACGGTGAACCGCGTCATCCACCTGGACGCGAACCGCGCCGTGATGGACGTCTACAACGTGGGTTGGAAGAACTACCTGCAGCAGCGCGAGACCGACGAGCGCCGTCGCCGCCGGGAGCGGACCAACGCCGAGAAGCAGGCGGCCGTCCTGTCCTCGCAGGCCGACCGGATGCGGGCCAAGGCAACCAAGGCGAAGGCCGCCCAGAACATGGAGAAGCGGGCGAACCGCCTGCTGGCCGGGCTGGAGAACGAGCGGCAGGCCGACAAGGTCGCGAAGCTGCGCTTCCCGGAGCCCGCGGCCTGCGGCCGCACCCCGCTGACGGCCGAGGGGCTGTCGAAGTCCTACGGCTCGCTCGAGGTGTTCACCGACGTCGACCTCGCCATCGACCGCGGTGCCCGCGTCGTCGTGCTCGGCCTCAACGGGGCCGGCAAGACGACCCTGCTGCGCGTGCTCGGTGGGGTCGAGACGCCCGACACCGGTGAGGTCCAGCCCGGCCACGGCCTGCGGCTCGGCTACTACGCGCAGGAGCACGAGACGCTCGACCCGGGTCGCTCGCTGATGGAGAACATCCGCTCGGCGGCGCCGAACACCCCCGACCCGGAGCTACGCCGCGTCCTCGGGTCGTTCCTGTTCTCCGGCGACACGGTCGAGCAGCTCGCCGGGACGCTCTCCGGCGGTGAGAAGACACGGCTGGCGCTCGCCATCCTCGTCTGCAGTGCCGCGAACGTGCTGCTGCTGGACGAGCCGACGAACAACCTGGACCCCGCCTCGCGCGACGAAGTCCTCCGTGCCCTGGCCGGGTACAAGGGGGCGGTGGTGCTCGTGACCCACGACGAGGGTGCCGTCGACGCGCTGCAGCCCGAGAAGGTGCTTTTATTGCCGGACGGTGTCGAGGACATGTGGACCTCGGAACTGACCGACCTGGTCGCCCTGGCCTGAGCCCCGCTCACGCCTGACGAAGGGAAGCACCTCGATGAGCGCGAGCACGGAGGACAAGGCGAAGCCCCAGGGCGGCGAGGGCTCCGGTGGCAAGGGCTCCGGCGGCGAGGCCAAGGACGGCAGCACCAAGGCGATCATCGCCGCGTTGCTGTCCAACCTCGGCATCGCGTTGACGAAGTTCGTGGCGTTCCTCCTGACGGCGTCGTCGTCGATGCTCGCCGAGTCGATCCACTCGCTGGCCGACACCGGCAACCAGGGTCTGCTGCTGCTCGGCCGCAAGGGAGCGCAGAAGGCTCCCGACGAGACGCACCCGTTCGGCTTCGGCCGCGTCCGCTACGTCTACGCCTTCCTGGTCGCCGTCGTGCTGTTCACCGTCGGTGGCCTGTTCGCGATCTACGAGGGCTACGAGAAGATCAAGGAGCCGCACGAGCTGGAATCGGCGCCGATCGCCATCGGGGTGCTGCTCGTGGCGATCCTGCTCGAGTCCTTCTCGCTGCGTACCGCGGTCAAGGAGACCGGCGAGGTCAAGGGTGAGCAGTCCTACTGGAGCTTCATCAAGACGAGCCGCATCCCGGAGTTGCCCGTCGTCCTGCTCGAGGACGTCGCCGCGCTCACCGGTCTGGCCTTCGCGCTCGCCGGGGTCGGGCTCTCGCTCGCACTCGACGAGCCACGCTTCGACGGCGTCGGGACGCTGGCCATCGGCATCCTGCTCGTGGTCGTCGCGGTCATCCTCGGGGTGCAGATGAAGGGGATGCTGGTCGGTGAGGCGGCGCTGCCGCACGAGGTCCAGCAGATCCGGGACGCGCTCGCCGGCGCCGACGGCGTCACGCAGGTCATACACCTGCGCACCCTGCACCTCGGCCCTGAGGAGCTGCTGGTCGCGGCGAAGATCGAGACCGACCGCGACGCCGACCTCGCGAAGGTCGCCTCGATCATCGACGGGGCCGAGGCCGCGATCCGCGCTCAGGTGCCCAGTGCCCGCATGATCTTCCTCGAGCCCGACCTGATGCGCGACGAGCCGGCCGACGGCTCGGCCGCCGACCCGGCGGAGAAGGCGGCCCAGCAGTAGGCGCGTGAGTCAGCGGTCAGCTCGTGGGCTCGGTCCCGAGTGCGCCCGGGTCCTCGGCGAGGATCAGGTACAGGTTCCGTCGGGTCTCGGTCAGCACCTTCTGGGCGGCGGCGAGTTGCGCGTCGCTGCCTCCCCGGCCGAGCTGGCGGCAGGCGCCGGCGATCTCCTCGATCCCGCGCCGTAGGTCGGCCCGGTCCGCGCCGCCGGCGAACTCGGCGAACGGGTCGGCGAGGGTGGCGCCCTGCTCGGCCAGGTAGGTACGGCCGGCCTCGGTGAGGCTGGCGAGCTTGCGCCCGCCCTCGCTCTCGATCCCGATCAGACCTTCGTCCTGCAACTGGTTCAGCGTCGGGTAGATCGCTCCCGGGCTGGGCTGCCAGGCCCCGCTCGTGCGTTCCGCTATGGCCTGCATGAGCTGGTAGCCGTGCATCGGCTGCTCGTTCAGCAGCAGCAGGGCGGCGGTGCGGACGTCGCCGCGTTGTGCCCGGCCGTGTCGGCCACGCGGGCCGGATCGGCCGTGGGGGCCGCCGAAGGGGCCGGGGCCCTCGAAAGGTCCTCCGCCGCCGGGGCCACCGAACGGGCCGCGCCGATGACGACGGCCGCCGGCGAAGGGGTGTTCTGCGAAGGGGTGGTCGCCGCGGCGGTGCTCGCGGGGGTGGTGCTCGCGGACGTGCGGCCCGTAGTGGTGCCCGCCATGGGGTCCGTCGTGGTGGTGTGGTTGGTCGTGGCTGGTCATGAGTCCTCCTGAACTCGCGGTGACGACACTCTGTCGTCATGCTCGCGATATATCGCGATGCACTCGAGAACGAGGGTAGCGCCGAAGTTGTTCCCACGCCAGCCCGATCTCCCATCAGCCCGCCCCCGGTGCCGCCCATGATCGTGAGCAACAAGAAAGATCGACACACCGGCCGATCCGCGCCGACACGCCGCTAGATGATCTTTCCTGTTGCTCGTGATCTTGGCTGGGCGCTAGGTGGAAGGGAGCTCGCTCGCGTCCAGCACGGACCGCCAGGCCGACTTCTGCTCGTGAGGCACGAAGGCGGCGTCGATCGAGTTGCGGGCAAGGGTGCGCAGGGCCGTCTCGTCGAGGCCGAGGGAGCGCACCGCGGCGATGTTGGCTTCCACGTAGCCGCCGAAGTAGGCCGGGTCGTCGCTGTTCACCGTGAACCGCAGCCCGGCGTCGAGCATGGCCGGCAGCGGGTGCGCTGCCAGCTCGGGCACCGCCCGCAGCGCCACGTTCGAGAGCGGGCACACGGTCAGCGGCACCTGCTCGTCGACGAGGCGGCGGACGAGTTCCGGGTCCTCCATCGCACGGATCCCGTGGTCGATGCGCTCGACACCGAGCAGGTCGAGGGCGTCGCGCACGTACTCGGGCCCGCCCTCCTCGCCGGCATGGGCGACCCGGTGGAGACCCTCGGCGGCGGCCGCGGCGAACACGCGCGCGAACGGTGCCGGGGGATGACCCACCTCGGCCGAGTCCAGCCCGACGCCGATGAACTGCTCCCGGAACGGCATCGCCGCCCGCAGCACCTCCTCGGCGGCGTCGGCCCCCCGGTCGCGGAGGAAGCAGAGGATGAGGTCGCAGGACAAGCCCCGCGCGCGGGCCGCGTCGAAGGCGGCGCCGAAGCCCTCGAAGACGACGTCGAGCCCGACGCCGTTGTCGAGGTGCACCTGCGGGTCGAAGAAGGCCTCGACGCGCAGCAGGCCCGCAGCGCGCGCCCGGTCGAGGTAGGCGGTGGCCAGGTCGGCGAAGTCCTGCGGCGTCCGCAGCACCGCGAGGTTGGCGTAGTAGATGTCGAGGAAGGCCTGCAGGTCGCCGAACACGTACCGCGCCCGCCACTGCTCGACGTCGGTGGTCGGTAGCGCGACGCCGTTGCGCGCCGCGAGGGCGACGAGCAGTTCGGGCTCGAGGGTGCCCTCGAGGTGGACGTGCAGCTCGGCGGCGGGAAGCATGTGTTCATCCTGCGCCGCGGCACGGTGTCCCACGGATACTGCCCCGCGCTCACCAGGCCGTGCGCAACACCGCCTCGAGAACGATCGCGCTGACCGCACCCACGGCCACCAGCAGGTGCGGCGTGGGGCCGGCGTGCGGCTCATCGCCCTGCGGACGCCGCCACGGGGCGACCGCCGGCACCAGGAGCCACGGGAAGAACGGCAACCACGCCCGTTCGACCTCGCCGCGGGAGAGCCCGGAGCCGATGGCGAACACGACCGCGAGCCCGGCCCCGACGAGGAACGGCCATCCCGGCGTGAGCCGGACGCGTCGCATCGCCCGTAGCAGGGCAGGTCCGCACGCGAGCAGCAGCACCACCAGGTCGAGGACTGCCCAGAGCAGCCAGGACCGCTCCGGCCCGACGCGCAGCGAGAAGTCCGTCTGCGCCGCGGACAGCCCCGCGGGCCAGGCGAAGCCCCAGGCCGCGAACAGGGCGAGGGGGAGCAGCGCGGCCGCCCCGGTGAAGACGTTGAGCAGCGGCCGTCGGCGGGCGAAGTAGATGGCGATGACCGAGACGGCAAGCCAGACCACGGCGTAGTTGAACAACGCCGCGGTGCCGAGCAGCAGGCCGCAGGCGACCGCCCATCCCCACGACCGGTCCCGCTCGCTCGCGAGGACCCCGCAGCAGATGAAGCCGGCCGCGATGAGCAGCGTCACCGCGTCCATCGAGACCGCGAGCCACACCGCGTAGGGAGCGAGCACCAGGACGGGCAGCAGGTGTCGCGCCGCCGGTTCGTGGCACAGCGAACGGACCGCGATCGCGACGAGTGGGAGGTACGCGCAGCCGAGCAGCGTCATGAGCACGCCGAGGGTCTGCGGTTGGTCGATACCGAGCCGGTCGAAGAGCCACAGCAGCAGCACGGGTGCGGGCGGGTGGGTGCGGGTGGCGATCGAATAGCCGTCGCTGTGGGCGACGAAGCCCGAGACGAAGCCGGCGGGGTCGGACCCCACGGCCGGAACATCGTGCAGGTACTCCTGCGGGGAGTCGACGGGCGAGGCCAACCCGTTGACGCCGTCGACCAGGGCCAGCGACAGTGCCCACCAGACGGCGGCGACGTAGCTCGCGGCGAGCAGCACGGGCCAGCGCAACCGGTCCAGGACGCCCGCCCGGACCGCGGCCAGCACGGTGACGGCGACGGCGGGGGCGAGCAGCGTCCCGACCTCGAGCTTGAAGCGGTAGGCACCGGTGAACGGCGCACCCGACGAACCGACGCGGGCCCCCACGGCGACCGCGACTGCCGTCAGGGCCAGACCCGCCAGGACCAACCCCGACCAGACGGCGAGGTCCGACGTCTGCGACCGCGGCTCGGCCTTCTCGGCGTCGTCGAGGACAGGCACACCTCACCGTAACGACCGGTCATCCCATTCGGGTGGCGCGCACGCGGCTGGGTAGGTCAAGATCGGGCTCGGACGATTCCTGTTCATCTCGGCGGACAATTCTTTAGCGCATGGAGGTAGAAGGTGGCAGATCTCAAGAAGGGCAGCCGCATCACCGGCTCGGATCGAGACAAGTTGGCGCAAGACCTGCGTAAGAAGTACGAAGGCGGCCAGAGCATCCGGTTGCTGGCGGAATCCTCCGGCCGCTCCTACGGGTTCGTCCACCGCATTCTGTCGGAATCCGGGGCAACGCTGCGTGGTCGCGGTGGTGCCACTCGAGGCCCTCGGAAGAATTCCGCCTGAGCCCTTGCCGACGTTCTCGCCCCACCGTTGTGGCGACCATGCCCGCTGATTCGCCCTCGATCTCTGCGCACTCCGAGGAATTGACCGAACTCGTCTCCGATGAGGTCGGCACCGCCGTGGCCGAACGTGCCGGGCTGCGCATTACCCGGGCCGGCGCCGTCGTCACCGTGGCCCTGGCGCGCCCCGAGAAGCGGAACGCGCAGCGTCCCGAGACCTGGCTGACGCTGGCCGCCCTCGGGCGGGTGCTGCCTCCGGACGTACGCGCAGTCGTGGTCCGCGGCGACGGGCCGTCCTTCAGCGCGGGGATCGACCTGTCGGTGGTGGCCGAGCAGGCCGGCGGAGCCCTGCCGGACGAGGCGACCATCGCCTCCTATCAGGACGGGTTCACCTGGCTGGCCCGGCCGGAGATCGTCAGTATCGCCCTCGTCCAGGGCCACGCCGTCGGGGCAGGCTTCCAGCTCGCCCTGGCCTGTGATCTGCGGGTCGTCGCGACCGACGTGCAGTTCCGGATGGCCGAGACCAGCCTCGGTCTCGTCCCCGACCTGAGCGGCACCGAGGCCCTGGTTCACCTGGTCGGGTACGCGCGCGCCCTCGAGATCTGTCTGACCGGGCGCCGCGTCGGTGCCCAGGAGGCCACGGCGCTGGGCCTCGCGACGGCGGTGGTCGACGCCGGGGAGTTCGACGCGGCCCTCGAGGACCTGCTGGCCGCGTTGCTCGCGCCGCCGGCCGGAGCAACGGTCGCGACCAAGCAGCTGCTGCTGCGGACCCGGGAGCAGCCGGGTGGCCGTGATGGTCAACTCGCGGCGGAGAGGCACGCGCAGGTGGGCCGGTTGCAGGAGCTGGCCGCCGCAGCCCGGCACGCCGCCGAGGCGGCAGCGCCGCCGGAGGAATGACGGCCGCCGTAGGCTGATTACATACTTGCAGGAGGTGGTGCGGAGTCATGAACGGCGCACCATGGCAGGTGATGGCCGGGTTCCGGCGCGACAGGTCGATCACCCAGCAGCAGCTCAACAAGGGCACGACACGGCGCATCCTGCGCTTCGCCCGGCCCTACCGGACGTGGCTGATCGTCTTCCTCGGCCTGATTCTCGCGGACGCCGTGCTGGCCGTCGCGAATCCGCTCATCCTCAAGAAGATCATCGATGACGGGGTCGCCCCCGGCAAGGCGCAGGGTGACCCCGGCCTCGTCGTGCGGCTGGCACTGCTCGTGGCCGGGATCGCCGTCGTCGACGCGGTCATCGCGCTGATCCAGCGGTGGTACTCCGCTCGCATCGGCGAGGGCCTGATCTACGAGATGCGCTCGCAGGTCTTCGACCACGTGCAGCGCATGCCGCTGGCGTTCTTCACCCGCACGCAGACCGGGGCACTCATCTCGCGGCTCAACAACGACGTGCTCGGCGCCCAGCAGGCGTTCACCGGAACGCTCTCGTCGGTGCTGAGCAACCTCGTCGGCGTCGTACTCACGATCGGGGCGATGCTCACCCTCAGCTGGCAGATCACGTTGATCTCGCTGGTCCTGCTGCCGGTGTTCGTCCTGCCGGCGCGCTTCCTGGGCGGTCGGCTGCAGCAGATCACGCGGGAGAGCTACGGCCTGGACGCGCAGATGAGCACGACGATGACCGAGCGGTTCAACGTGTCCGGCGCCCAGCTGGTGAAGCTGTTCGGCCGCCCGGACGACGAGACCGGCCAGTTCCGCGCCCGGGCCGGCCGCGTCCGCGACATCGGGATCCAGCAGGCGATGTACGGCCGGATCTTCTTCGTCGCCCTCACGCTCGTCGCCTCACTGGCCACCGCCATCGTCTACGGCTTCGGGGGTCGCCTCGCAGCCGAGCGGCAGCTCGAGGTGGGCACCCTGGTCGCGCTGACGGCCTACCTGGCGCGGCTCTACGGGCCGTTGACCGCCCTGTCCAACGTCCGCGTCGACGTGATGACCGCCCTGGTCTCCTTCGAACGCGTCTTCGAGGTCCTCGACCTCGAACCGAGCATCCGCGACGCGCCCGACGCCGTCGCCCTGCCGGCGCACCTTGCCGACGCCGGCGGGGCGAGCGTCGCGCTCCGGTCGGTGGGCTTCCGGTACCCGAGCGCCGACGAGGTCTCGCTGGCGTCGCTGGAGTCCGTCGCGAAGCTCGACACCACGGTGCCGCAGCAGGTCCTGTTCGACGTCAGCTTCTCGGCGTCGCCGGGGGAGCTCGTGGCGCTGGTCGGTCCCTCCGGGGCCGGCAAGACGACCATCACTTCCCTGGTCACCCGGATGTACGACGTCCAGTCCGGGTCCGTCGAGGTCGCCGGGCGCGACGTCCGCAGCGTGACGCTGGAGTCGTTGCGCGACACGGTCGGCGTCGTCACCCAGGACTCGCACCTGTTCCACGACACCGTGAAGGCGAATCTGCTCTACGCCCGCCCCACCGCGACCGACGAGGAGCTGTGGCAGGCGCTGGACGCGGCGCACATCGGCCCGCTGATGCGCAGCCTCCCCGAGGGCCTCGAGACCGTCGTCGGTGACCGGGGCTACCGGCTCTCCGGCGGCGAGAAGCAGCGCCTCGCGATCGCCCGGCTGCTGCTCAAAGCGCCCGCGGTGGTCGTGCTCGACGAGGCCACCGCGCACCTGGACAGCGAGTCCGAGGTGGCGGTGCAGCGAGCCCTCAAGTCCGCTCTCGCGGGGCGGACGTCGCTGGTGATCGCCCACCGGCTCTCCACGGTGCGCGAGGCCGACCAGATCCTCGTCGTCGACGACGGGCGGATCGTCGAGTCCGGGCGGCACGACGACCTGCTCGCGGCGGGCGGGCTGTACTCCGAGCTCTACCGCACGCAGTTCGAGCGCCAGGACACCCAGCCGGTCTGAGCCGGTCTGAGCCCCCGGGAAGCGGGGCCCGAGCTACTCGCCCATCAGCTCCTCGGGGTGATCGAGGTTCTCGGGGTTCGTCGACGCCTCGGGCGCAGCGGTGGCCCCGGGGTCCTGCTGCGCCACGTCGTCGGCCTTCTCGTCGGGGACGGCGATGTCGACGTCTCCGTTGGGCTGCTGACGGATCGCGGGGTTCTCGCTCATTGGCACGAAATTACCGTGCGCGGCCGTCTGCCGGTGTGCCGGGGTGTGGCGGACCCCGGGCGGGGGGCACGATAGCGACCAACATCAGTTCGATGGCGGAAGGCGGGGGTCCCCCTGGCACGGCGAGCGAAGATCGTGGCCACTCTGGGCCCGGCCAGCACCGGGCGCCTCCCGGCGCTCATCGAGGCCGGTCTCGACGTGGCCCGCTTCAACATGTCGCACGGCAGCCGCTCCTCCCACGAGCAGGCCTACGAGCTGGTCCGTCGCTCGGGTGACGAGTCCGGCCACAGCGTCGGCGTCCTGATCGACCTGCAGGGCCCCAAGATCCGGCTGGGGAACTTCGGCGACGGCAAGGCCACACTCCGCACCGACGGCACCTTCACGATCACCACCGACGACGTGACCGGGGACGACGACCACGTCGGGGTCTCCTACGCAGGTCTGCCGGAGGATGTGGAGGCCGGCAACCGTCTCCTCGTCGACGACGGGCGCCTGGTGCTCGAGGTCACCGGCACCACGGCCACGGAGGTCCGGTGCCGGGTGCTGGTCGGGGGGCCGGTCAGCGACCACAAGGGGCTGAACGTGCCCGGCGCGGCGCTGTCGGTGCCCGCGCTGTCGGACAAGGACGCCTCCGACCTGCGCTGGGCGCTGGGGCTGCGGGCCGACATGATCGCGCTGTCGTTCGTCCGCACTGCGGAGGACCTGAAGCCGGTCCACGAGATCATGGACGAGCTCGGCGTACGGCTGCCGGTCATCGCGAAGATCGAGAAGCCGCAGGCCGTCGACGAGCTCGGCGCCGTCGTGGCCGCCTTCGACGGCCTCATGGTCGCCCGTGGCGACCTCGGCGTCGAGCTGCCGCTCGAAGAGGTGCCGCTGGTGCAGAAGCGGGCGGTGGAACTCGCCCGCGAGTACTCCAAGCCGGTGGTCGTCGCGACGCAGGTGCTCGAATCGATGATCACCGCACCGCGCCCCACCCGCGCAGAAGCCTCCGACGCCGCCAACGCGGTGCTCGACGGTGCGGACGCGCTCATGCTGTCCGCCGAGACCAGCGTCGGTTCCTACGCAGTGGAGTCGGTGGCGATGATGAGCCGCATCATCGAGGCGGCCGAGAAGGGTCTGGACCGCCTCCCGCCGCTGCTGATCCCCCCGCAGACCCAGGGCGGGGCCATCGCCACCGCCGCGGCCTCCGTCGGGGGCGTGGTCGGCGCGAAGTACCTCGTGGCCTTCACCCAGAGCGGGGACACGGCCCGACGACTGGCCCGGCACCGCAACCCGATCCCGCTGCTGGCCTTCACGCCCGTGGCCTCGGTGCGCAGCCAACTGTCCATCAGCTGGGGCGTGGAGACCTTCCTGACGCCCGAGGTCAAGACCACCGACGACATGGTCCGGCAGGTCGACACCACCTTGCGCTCCCTCGGTCGCGCCGAGCCGGGGGAGAAGATCGTGGTCGTGGCAGGCAGCCCGCCGGGGACCCCGGGGTCGACGAACGCGATGCGGGTGCACACGATAGGCACCATCTGAGCTCGTTCAGTTGACGAGGTGGCCGAGGGCGTAGCGGGCGAGCGGTGCGTAGAGGGCGATGACGGGGAGCGGCCCGTTGAGGCGCAGCCAGGTCTCGCTGCCGCCGTGCCGGCCCTCGCGCACCCCGTGTTCGAGTACGAGCGACAGCGGGCCCAGCTGGACGCGCCAGCTCCACGTCTTGCGCTTGGCGTCGACCTCGAGGACGCGGAAGGCGATGCCCGGCGGCAGGTAGCTGTAGACGCGGCCGGTGAGACCGGGCCGGAGCCGCCCGACGGCCTCGACCCGGCGGATCTGCGGCGCCCACTGCGGCCACTTCTGCGGGTCGGCGTAACGCTCCCAGGCAGCATCGACGGGCGCCGAGCCCCGGGCCTGCACAGTCAGGGAGGTCATGTCGTCTGACCTGAGAGATGGGCCGTCATGTCCGGCACCCTAACGGGCCACCTGAGCTGCGGTTGAGCGGCTCTGCCGCCGGTCGCTCAGCGGACAGCGGTCAGCCCGGCCGTCCGCGGAGTCGGCCGGATGGGAGCCGGGACCGGCACGTCACCGTCGGTTGCGGGGATGCCGCGGGCGTCGAGGGCCGTCTGGACGACCTCGAGCCCGGCCATCCCGGGAAGACCGGCGACCTTGCGGTCGATGCGCCGGGCGAACTCGCGCCCGGTGGTTCCGCCCATCAGGTACTCGAGGACGAACTGCGTCTCCTCGACCGGCATGACGGGGCTGCCCACCGGGGCCCAGAAGTTCTTCAGCGCCCACCGCGTGACCGTCCGCGCCTTGCGGGACCGCCCGAGCCGCTCACGCGCCTCGGTGGCGTAGAAGGCGATGTGCCGCGATTCCTGCTTGGCGATCCGCCCGAGCAGCGTCGAGAGCACCGGGTGGCCCTCACGGGTCGCGAGCCGGTCGTAACCCGCCGCCGTGGACCACTCGTTCACCGCGCCCCACGTCATGTGCAGGGCGATGAAGTCGTGGCCGAGCACGGCGGAGCCCACGGCGCTGGTCAGCGGCGAGAGGCGGTCCTTCACGCCGAGGCGCTGCCGCATCGGACCGATGCGCTCGTCCTCCGAGGCCTCACCGTGCGCCTCGAGGATCCGGCCGATGGCGACGCCGTGCCAGTACTCCTCGTAGTTCCACATCGTGAGGAACGTGGTCATCCGCGGGTCCTCGTGCGCATGGGTCAGCAGCAGGTCGCGGAGATAGCAGACGGTGTGCGACTCGACGTCGTGCATGAACCGCAGGGCCCGCAGCGTCTCCGGCGAGAGCGGGCGCTCGCCGAACACCGAGAAGTCGATGTCGTCGAACTGCACGGGCGCCACGGTGCGGCGGTAGGCATCGATGTCGAAGCTCATGTCTCGTCCTTCGTGCCGTGACCCTTGCGTGGTTGCTCTCCGTGAAGGATGGCCCCCGACCGACGTGTGAGTTGCGGCACCGGAACGACAGGACCTGCCTACTACGCCAGACCCGCGCCGACGACGGCAGAACGACGACGAACGGCTACGCTGATCGGCGCTGTCCCCAGGTGGCTGCCACGAGTACGTGGCATGAAGGAGTCCAGTGAGCGAGCGCCCCGAGTCAGGCGATCAGCACGACGGCGAAACCGCCGAGCTGCGCCCCGAGTCCACACCGTCCGAGTCCCCACCTTCCGAGTCCCCGTCGAGCGAGCCAACGTCGAGCGAGTCCCAGTCGCCCGGGTCCCAGTCGGCCGAGTCCACACCGGGCGAGACGACGTCGGCCGAGCACCCGCCGTCCGGTGAGACGACCGAGCAGCCCGCGGCGGAGCAGGCGGCCGAGCCCACGACGACCACTCCGGAGCAGGATCCCGACCAGGCCGCGGCGTTCGGTACCCCGACCTCGGGTGGCGACCGGGCAACAGGCGACACCGCAGCCACAGGCACCGCCGGTGCGGCAGGTGCACGCCTGCCCCCCGGCATCACCACCGGCCTGCTGGTCGCCGCCGTCGGCGCCCTGGTCACCGTGCTGGCGGCCTTCCTCACCTGGGCCTCCGTCGAGGTGACCAGCCGGGTCGGATCGGTCGAGGGTGGCGGCACCCGCTCGCTGCTCGGCGTGCAGGGTGGCCGGTTGGGCAAGGAGACGCTGGTCCTGGCGCTCGCTGCGCTGGCGCTGGTCCTCGTGATGCGCGCCCCGTCGAGCCGCTCCTGGGGGTGGATCGCCCTGCTGGTCGCCGGAGTTCTCGTCGTCGCGCTCGCCTCGCTCGATCTCGCGTTCATCTCCGATGCCTCCGACCTGCGCCGACGTCTCGCCGCCGTCCCGGGTTGCTCGCAGGCGGTGCAGTGCACCGGCGATCGCTCCGCCGGGGTGGGCGTCTACCTGACGATTCTCGGCGGTCTTGCGATCGCGGTCGGTGCCTTGCTGCACCACGGGATCTTCGACCGGCTGCGTAAGAGGCGGACGCCCTCGGACGGCAAGCCCAGTCCGACCCCTACGCCGACCTCGACGCCGACGCCGACGGCGAAGCAGGACGTGACATAGGCAGCTCAGCGCTCCGGCACCGCCCACATCCCCGCTCCCTACAGTGGGAGTGGTGAGGCGAGGCAGCACGGGCCCGGGCAGCGGCTGCTGGCGGGCGAGTCCGATATTGGCCGCCGTGGCGGTGGCGGCCGGCTGCTCACTCGCCTCGTCGCAGGTCGAGTTCGTCGTCTACTTCACCCCCGAGGCGACGGAGCAGCAGAAGGACGCCGTCCGCAACGCCTGCCCCGGAGCGGGTCAGGCGGTCCTCGAGCCCCGGGACAAGAGCGACCTGGCGACGGCGCGGACCTACCCGGTGCGCTACGACATCACCAAGGCGTCGTCGGTGGACCGCGCCGCGGTCATCCGGTGCGTCTCCGCTCAACCGGGCGTGCGGGGGATCAGCGAGTCCGACGGCTCGGGCTGAAGCAGCCGCAGCACCTCGTCCGGGTCATGCTCCGACGGCGGTGGCCAGGGCCAGCCGACGTTGCCGTCGCCGTGCCAGCGCGGGACGAGGTGGACGTGCAGATGGAACACGTTCTGACCGCTCGCCTCGCCGGTGTTCTGCCGCATCGTCAACCCGTCGGGCTCCAGCCGCTCGCGGATGCGTCGGGCGACGGTGGCGCAACTGCGGCCCAGCGCGGCCGCCGTCTCGGGATCAGCCGTCCAGAGGTCCGTCACGTGTCGGCGTGGCACGACCAGGGTGTGGCCGCGCGCGGCCGGCGACGTGTCGAGGAACGCGACGCAGTACTCGTCGGCGGCCACCAGGTGCGCCGGCAGTTCACCGGCGACGAGGCGGCAGAACAGGCAGGAGGTCGGGTCGGGCACCGACCCGACGCTAGTCGTCCGACCTCAGTCCGTGCTGCCGGTCTCGAGGGGCAGATCGATCTGGCGCAGGTCGAGCACGTAGGGCTCGAAAAGGGCTACCGGCGCGACCCGCGCGAGCAGAGCGAACTCCGGGCGGAGGTCTCTCACCAGTAGCCGCCAGGCGGTGTCGGCGCTGTGGGCCGTAGCCGTGGCTGCCTCGGCGATTTTGCTGCCCGCCGGGCGGAGGGCGTCAGCGCTGTCAGTGCCGGCGGCGCCGGCGACGACGGTGCCGGCTGCGTCCCACACCGCAACCGGGTGGAGGTGGACGTGGCCGTCGAGGAGGTCACCGACCAGCAGCATCGCGTCGGCGAGCGGGTGCGAGTGCCGGACACGTCGCACGACGCGGTTGTGCAGGAGCCGGGCGAGCCGCTCCAGGTGGGGCACGGTCTGCACGGCTCAGCCCGCGTTGCCGAGCATCGGGAGTGCAGCACCGATCGCCAGCTCCGCGATCGAGGCCCTCACGGCGGGCGAGGCCGCCGTGAGCGCGAAGCGGCATCCTGCGTCCCGGGCCCAGAAGGAACCGGCCAGCAGCACCGCGAGTACCTCGTCGTCGACGGCCGCGACGGCGCCCGCGTCGACAAGGACGTCGGCGCAGCCGTCGGCTACCGGCGCGAGCAGCTCCCGCCGCAATTCCGGGACCGCCTGGCCGTCCAGCACCCCCGAAAGCCGGACGACCAGGCCATCGCCGAGTCGGTAGGCGCGCACTGACCGCTCTGAACCAGCCGTGTCAGCCGTGCCAGCCGGAGAAGCCAGGAGCTCGATCGAGCTCACCCCGTCCACCACCATCAGCGTCATGGCCCGTCCTCCGGATCAGCGTGTGCGCCCACACCCTTCTCAACGGCTCGGGGGCCGGTCGGTTGCTCGACCGTCGTCACCAACTTCGGCTTGCGCCATGCGGCCGAGTCGTCTGACCCAGCCGGTGCGCTCCGGGCGGGGCTGCAGGCGGATCGGAACAACACTTCGCGACCGCTTTTGACGGTGCCTCGCGGCGTGCGGAGCCGGGCGCGGCACTAGCTTCGTCGTCGTGACGGCAACCGGAGCAGGCAGCGGACGGGTCGCGCTCGTGACCGGCGGCAACAGAGGCATCGGCGCCGCCTGCGCCAGGGCGCTCGCCGCGCGAGGTGATCAGGTCGCCGTGGCGTCCCGATCCGGGGAGGGCGTCGACGGGCTTCTGGGGGTGACGTGCGACGTCAACGACGCGGCGTCGGTCGACGCGGCCTTCCGGGAGGTGGAGGCCGAGCTGGGCCCGGTCGAAGTCCTCGTCTCCAACGCGGGGGTGGTGCGGGACACCCTGCTGCTCACGATGTCGGAGGACGCGTTCAGCAGCGTCATCGACACGAACCTGACCGGTGCCTACCGCGTCGCGAAGCGGGCCGCGAAGGGCATGCTGCGACTCCGGCGCGGTCGGCTGGTGTTCGTCTCATCGGTGGTGGGGCTCACCGGCTCGGCCGGCCAGGCCAACTACGCCGCGAGCAAGGCGGGCCTGATCGGCCTCGCTCGCTCGCTGGCGCGCGAACTGTCGAGCCGTGCCATCACTGCCAATGTCGTGGCACCCGGACCGGTCGACACGGACATGCTCCGGGCGCTGACCGAGGCGCAGCGCAGCGCAGCCGTCGCGCAGGTGCCACTCGGCCGCCTGGCCCACGTCGACGAGGTCGCCGCTGCCGTCGCGTTCCTCAGCAGCGAAGCGGCGTCCTACATCACCGGCGCGGTACTACCGGTCGACGGCGGCCTCGGTATGGGTCACTGAGGTCGTACCGTCTGCTCAGCCAGGACGGCCAGGATCAGCCAGGATCAGTCAGGCGCGGCGAGCCGCGAACCGGGTCTGCCAGACCCGTACGTTGCCCGCGCCGACGACGCCGACCACGGCAGTGGCCAGCACGACCAGCAGGCCGGGCAGCGCGTAACCGCCGAACGAGGTGAGCACGGTGCTGGTGGTTCCGCTGCCGGCGTCTTCACCTGCGGCGAGCAACGGAGCCTGCACCGCGACGAGCTGGGCAGCGGGCTGGCTTGCCAGCAACGGTGAGGGCACTTCGCTCGCCAGCAATGGTGAGGGCACCGCGCTGAGGCTGCTCAGTGTGGGGATCGACGCAAAGCCGGTGCCCGAGAAGTTGCTGAAGCCGAGGATGCCGGCGGAGGGCAGGTAGGCCGCAGCCGGGCTCAACATGCCGCCGCCCCCGGTGGCGGCGGGGTTGGCCGGAATGGCCCCCGGCACCGTGGAGCCGTCGGTCGTCGCGGTCGTCGTCCCAGTACCCGGGACGGAGGGGCCGGACAGCCCACCGCCGCTCACCGAGCCCGTGCCGTCGCCGGTGGTCGCGCCGCCGGGGAGCGTCCCGCTCGGCAGATTGGGGAGCTGCGCCCCACCGGAGCTGCTGCTGGCTCCGCCGCTGCTGCTGCCTCCGCTGCTGCTGCCGCCGGAGGAGCCTCCGGTGGGCAGGGGCACCTTCGGAGGCTTGGGGAGCGGAACGGTGGCGGTGCCCCCGGAGCCACTGCCGGACGTCTGCGGTGGCTTCGGGACCACGGGGGTCACGGTCTTCTTGACGCAGGCGCCGTTCTTGAGGATCTCGCCGACCGGGCACAGGGTCAGACCCGTCGCAGAACCTGCCGAGACCACGCCGCTGAGCGAAAGCGCGAGTGCGCCCGCAGTGACGAACCCGGCG
>JAVEDQ010000591.1 GCA_030840885.1 Frankiaceae bacterium | reverse complement strand
GACCGAACCGGGCGACCGGCGTGTAGCCGGCGGCCCGGTACAGGTCAACCGCAGCGGGCTGACGTAGACCGGTCTCCAGCCAGAGATGCTCGTAGCCGAGCTCCCGCGCCGTCGCCTCGGCGGCGGTGAGCAGCGTCTTGGCCAGACCGCGGCGACGGACGGCCGGTCGGACGTACATGCGCTTCAACTCGGCAATCGGCCCGGCCACGAGGTCGACGCCGGTCGGTCGCGGGAGGTGACGGACCCCGACGCACCCGAGAAGCGACGTCGCCCGGTCCTCAGCCGCAGGAGCCAGCTCCACGGCGACCAGCAGCGCGCCGCCCGGCAGGTCGAACTGTGCCCGGTCGACATGCACCGGCTCCCCCGGGCCGTAGCGCCGGGTGAGGTCGACGTCGAGCTCGGCGAACAGCGGGGCGACCTCGTCGAACGTCGCCCCGCGGATCGTGATCAGCGGGGGCACGCCTCCAGCGTGCCAGCCCGCCGGTTGACTCAGCTGGTGCTCTCGCGCGGCCTTACCTTGTCGCGTAGGTCGATGACGGTCTCCGACGCCGTCGGGGCACTCGGCGCCGGCACCGTTGGCAAGCCTGTCTCCTGCGGCGGCACCGCCGTCTTCGACACCGGCTCCGGCACCGAGGGCGGGCTCACGAGGTGCGGCAACGTCTGCCCGAGCGCACCGAGTGCCGCGGTCAGCTCGCTGGGCACGATCCACATCTTGTTCGACGTGCCCTGCGCGAGCTGCGGCAAGGTCTGCAGGTACTGGTAGGCGAGCACCTGCGCGTCCGGCTTGCCCTCATGGATCGCGGCGAACACGGTGGTGATGGCCGACGCCTGCCCCTCTGCTTCGAGCACGGCGGAGAGGCGCGTCCCTTCGGCCTTCAGGATCGCGCTCTCCTTCTCCCCCTCGGCGGTGAGAATGCGTGCTTGCCGGACTCCCTCGGCCGACAGGATCGTCGCCCGCTTGTCCCGGTCGGCCCGCATCTGCTTCTCCATCGAGTCCTTTACCGAGGCCGGCGGGTCGATGGCCTTGATCTCGACGCGGTTGACGCGGATGCCCCACTTGCCGGTGGCGTCGTCGAGCACCTCGCGGAGCGCCCCGTTGATCCCGTCGCGGCTCGTCAGCGCCTGCTCGAGCGCGAGGCCGCCGATGACGTTGCGCAGTGTGGTGACCACGAGCTGCTCGATGGCGTGGACGTAGTCGTTGATCTCGTAGGTCGCGGCCTTGGGGTCGGTGACCTGGTAGTAGATGACGGTGTCGATGCTGACCACGAGGTTGTCCTGCGTGATCACCGGCTGCGGGAGGAAGGACACGACCTGCTCCCGGAGGTCGAGCACGTCGCGCACCCGGTCGACGAAGGGCACGACGATGGTCAGGCCCGGGGTGAGGGTGCGGGAGTAGCGGCCCAGCCGTTCGACGACGCCGGCGCGGGCCTGCGGCACGATGCGCACCGTCCGGGCCACGACGACGAGGCTGAGCACGACCACCACGGCGAGTACGACGAGTGCAGCCACGGGTCCTCCTACGATCACGAGCGCGGTTCGGACAGGGTGTGCAGGGCGTTGCTGGTGCCAGGACGTTGCTGGTGTCGGGGCGTTGCCGGTGTCAGGGGCCTCAGAGCTCCGCGGGGTAGACGAGGGCGGTTGCTCCGTCGATGGCGAGTACGCGCACCGTGCTGCCCGCGCCGACCACGCCGTCGGCGGAGCTGCCGTCGCACAACCGGGCCGACCACACCTCGCCGCGGAGGCGCACCTGACCGCGGTACCGGTCGACCTGGTCCAGCACCAGCGCGTCTATCCCGACGAGCGCATCGGCGCCGGTGCGCAGCATGGCCGGCACCCGACGGTGCCGCTTCGCGATCGGGCGCACCAGCACGAGGAGCAGGAGACCGGCGCCCGCGAAGGCTGCGGCCTGCGGGATCACGTCGGCGCCGAGGGCCGCGACGCCGCCGGCCGCAGCGGCCGCCAGGGCCGCGAGACCCAGCACAAAGGTCATGGACAACGACTCGCCGGCAGTGAGCACCGCAGCGACGAGTAACCACCATCCCCATGCGGGCATGGCCGCAGGCTAGAACAGGTCAGGGTGATCCGTCATCGGATCCGACGAGATGGCCTTGGCAGGCCTGCGAGTGGACGGGCCTGCAGCGAGCGGGCGCTCAGCCGTGCAGGGTGCGACGGCGCAGGTAGCCGCTCAGCGTGGCCAACCCGGCGTCGACCTCGCGCGGGATGTTGGTCGACGACAGGACCGCGAGGCCACGCGGCGGGCAGTCGTCGGCGGGGAGGTAGGGGCGACGGGCGTGCAGCCGGCTCCGCCGGACGAAGCTCACGGCCAGCCACATCACGACGAACACGGCGCTGGCCAGCACCATCACCGCTGAACCGAACGCCATGCTGTCGCTCATGCCCGTCTCCTCTACCGATCTGCCCCAGCTTGGTGTGCCTATCGGCAGAACGGGGGCAGTTGGGCAGGAGGTTGACGGGACGTTGTGAATGCCGGGACGGGAGCCGGCCTAGAGCTGCCTTCCGCCGTCGGCGACGGTGCTGTTGGGCTGCCGCTTCGTACCTGGCCCGCCGTTGACATAGCTGCCACCGGCATCGAGGCGCATCCGGCTGTGCCGCTGGCTGTAGCCGAAGTAGACGATGAACCCGACCGCCATCCAGACGATGAACCGGACCCAGGTGCTGGCCGGCAGGTTCAGCATCAGATAGAAGCTGGCGATCATCGAGACGATCGGCAGGACCGGCATCAGCGGGGTGCGGAAGGCACGCGGCAGGTCGGGCTGCTTGTAGTGCAGCACCAGGACGCCAGCCGCGACGACGATGAAGGCGAACAGCGTGCCGATGTTGACCAGCTTCGCCAGCGAGGTCAGTGGCACGAAGAAGGCGATGGCGGCGATGACAACGCCGGTCGTCACCTGGACGCGCACGGGCACCCCGAAGCGGGGGTGCACCGCCGAGAAGGCCGCCGGGAGAAGCCGATCACGGCTCATCGCGAAGAAGACCCGGCTCTGCCCCATCATCAGGATCATCATCACGGTGGTCAGCCCGATGAGGGCGCCGACGGAGACCAGGGTCGCGAAGCCGGGCCGGCCGACCGAACGGAAGGCCTCGGCCAGCGGTGCATCCACCGAGATCTGGTTGAACTTGACCATGCCCGTGACGACGATCGAGACGGCCACGTAGAGCGTGGTGCAGATGATCAGCGACGCGATGATGCCGATCGGCAGGTCGCGCTGCGGCTTCTTCGTCTCCTCCGCCGAAGTGGCAACGACGTCGAAGCCGATGTAGGCGAAGAAAACCAGCGAGGCCGCACTGACGACACCGCCGATGCCGAACGGGCCCGGCTTGAACCCGATGTCCTGCAGCAGCGACGACGTCGCCTCCGAACCCGGCGCCTCCGGCGTTCCGGCCGGCGGGACGAACGGGTGGTAGTTCGCCGTCTTGATGTAGAAGAGCCCCGCGATGATCACGAAGAGCACGATCGCGACCTTGACGATGACCGCGACCGTGTTGACCTGGGCCGAGACCTTGATGCCGAGGCAGATGACGCCGGTCAGCAGCAGCACGATCACGGCGGCGACCAGGTTGTGCCCGTCACCGTGGATGGCCGAGGGAACGTTCCAGCCGGCGGACTTCATCACCACCGCGAAGTAGTCCGACCAGCCGCTCGCGACGGTCGACGCGCCGAGCGCCAGCTCCAGGATGAGGTCCCAGCCGATGATCCAGGCGACGAGCTCGCCGAGCGAGGCGTAGGAGAAGGTGTATGCCGACCCGGCGACCGGGACCGTGCTGGCGAACTCGGCGTAACAGAGCGCCGCGAGCCCGCAGACGATTCCGGCGATGATGAACGAAATCGCAACCGCAGGCCCGGCGGCGGTACCTGCCGCCTCCCCCGTCAGCACGAAGATTCCTGTCCCGATGACGACGCCGACGCCGAACACCGTCAGGTCGAAGGCACCGAGCCGCTTGCGTAGGGAGTGGGTCGGTTCCTCGGTGTCGGAGATCGACTG
>JAVEDQ010000554.1 GCA_030840885.1 Frankiaceae bacterium | reverse complement strand
GAGACCGCCCAGCTGCCGTGCCAGGGCTCGGCCGTCCACCGGCTTCCCGCCAGCAGCCGCCGCACCGCGCGGACGCGGGCCCGCTGCCCGTCGGTGTCGAGTCGGCCGGCGGCATCCTCCCAGGACGGCCCGGGTCGGCCCCCGCCGCCGCAGCCTGCGCACACGACGGTCAGGCCGTGCGGGGTCGGCGCTGCGCGAAGTCGTCCGCGATCTGCTGAAAGGTGCTCCAGCGGACGCCGTCGTGACCGCTGATGTGCTCGATCAGCCGCTCGAGCGCCATCAGCACCTGCGGCCGGCCGGAGACGTCCGGGTGGATGGTCATCGTGAACGCGGCGTAGTCCATCTCGCGGTACACCCAGTCGAACTGGTCGCGCCACATCTGCTCGATGTCGCGCGGGTTCACGAAGCCGTGGCTGTTCGGGCTGCCCTTGATGAACATCATCGGCGGCAGGTCGTCGAGGTACCAGTTGGCGGGGATCTCGATGAGGTCGGTCTCGTGGCCACGGACCAGCGGCTTCATCCAGTGCGAGGCGGGCTGGTCGTAGTCGATCGGTGTCCAGCTGTCGCCGACGCGGACGTAGTAGGGCTCGAAATCGCGGTGCATCAGCGAGTGGTCGTAGGTGACGCCGCGTTCGAGCAGCAGCTCGTTGGTCACCCGGCTGAACTCCCACCACGGCGCCACGTACCCGGTCGGGCGGGTTCCGGAGCGGCGTTCGAGCAGGTCGATGCAGTAGTCGAGGATCTCGGACTCCTGCTCGCGGCTCATCGCGATCGGGTTCTCGTGGCTGTAGCCGTGGATGCCGATCTCATGGCCGGCCGCAACCGAGGCGTCGAACTGCTCGGGGAAGGTCTCGACCGAATGTCCCGGCCAGAAGATGGTCTGCTTCAGGTCGTAGCGGCGGAACAGCTCGAGCAGCCGCGGCAGGCCCACCTCGCCCGCGAAGAGCCCCCGCGAGATGTCGCCGGGCGAGTCCTGTCCGCCGTACGAGCCGAGCCAGCCGGCGACGGCGTCGATGTCGACGCCGAAACTGACGAAAATCTCCTTGGCCATGGGTCCTCCTGTTGGTGGTCCTGCGGATCGTGAGGGTCAGGTCAGCCACTCGTGCAACGTCTCGGCAGGCGGACCGCCGACGGCGAGCGCCGCGGAGAGCAGCAGCCGGGCCTGCCACGGCGACAGGTCGCCACCGAACAGCGCGCCGGCCTGGCGGAGCTGGGCGCCGCCGCCACCCCCGTAGAGCGCCTCGACCGGCCCGGAGCCCACCCGGCTGCAGATCAGGACCGGCACCCCACTGGCGACGAGCCCACCCACCGCGTCGGTGACCGCCGGCGGGCAGTTGCCGGCGCCGAAGGCGGCCACGACCAGTCCCGCGGCACCGGCGGCGACGGCGGCGTGCAACAGCGCCGCGTCGGCGCCCTGGTACATGACCACGACGTCGACACGGGGGAGTGGCAGACCGGGGTCGAGCGCCGGTGAGGCCGGCCGCTCCGGCACGGCGAGCCGGCGTACCGAGCCGCCCGAGACGTGCAGCACCGGCCCCCGGCCGGGCGCGCCGAACGCGGCGCTGGCGAGCGTGTCGACCTTCTGCACGCCCCGTGCCGGCCAGGCGACCCCGTCGAAGCAGACCAGGACGCCACAGCCACGGGCCGTCGGCGCGGCCGCTGCGCTCAGCGCGGCGGCAAGGTTCAACGGCCCGTCGGGCGCCGGGTCGTCGTACGGCCGCTGTGCGCCGGTGAGCACCACCGGCCGTTCGTCGCGGTGACAGCGGTCGAGGTAGAACGCCGTCTCTTCCATGCTGTCGGTCCCATGGGTCACCACCACGCCATCGCAGCCGTCGTCGAGTGCGGCGGCCACCTGTGCGCCGAGGGCCTGCAGGTCCGGCGAGCGCATCGCGAAACTCAGGGTCGACGCCACGTCGACGGCCTCGACCGAGACCCCGGGCGGGAGCGGACCGACCGAAACGAGGAGTTCCGCCGCAGGAACCGACGCGGTCCGGCCGTCGGAGCCGGAGCGGCTCGCGATCGTTCCGCCGGTGGCCAGCAGGCGAATCCTCGTCATGCGCCGCCCTCCGTCGCCCGCACGTGCGCGTCTGGTCATGCGCGTGTCGTGCAGCCCCTCCCCGTCGCGACCGGGGCCGACACCGCCCCTGCGGCGGTTCCCCCGCAGAGCAGCGGGCAGGGTCGGAGGTGCACAGCGGATCGTCCGATCCCTGCGCGGAGGAGGAACCGATGACCGAGCAGCCGATGCCCCGGGAGCCCCACGAGGGGATCAAGGCCGACGCCAACCCGGAGGCAGCCGCCGGTGACCGGGACCAGAGCTCCTACATCGCCCGCGGCGGGCAGACCAGCGGCGTCGTCTCGACGGGGCCCGGCCCCGGGCCCGAGCAGCCCGACCAGGCGCGCTCCGGAGGTTCAGCCGACGGCGATGTGCTCTCCGGCGTGACCGCCGACGCCGACGACCTCAAGGACGCGGTCAAGGGCGACACCGGACCGCCCGCCGGGCGCGCCCCGCGCTGAAGGCAGTCGTCAGCCGACGCCGTCAGCCGACG
>JAVEDQ010000534.1 GCA_030840885.1 Frankiaceae bacterium | reverse complement strand
GAGGTAGTACGGCGTTCCTAGTGTGGCGGGTACCGACTCAGGCGCCCGTCCCCGGTATGGGATCGACGGAGACAGGCATGTCCAAATCGAGCGCGTCTGCGATGACGGCTAGGCAGGCGTCACGGCAGTACTGCAGCGAGGAGATCGAGTTGTCTTCGAGAATGACCGCGACGAGCCGTAGGGCATGTTGTGCGTCCTCGCCACGCCCGTCGCCGGTCCACCCGCGATGCTGTGCCCCGGCCGTAACGCGCCCATTAGTGCTCACGGCCCCCCGAAAGAAACCTGTTCGTCAAGCTCAGTGCCTGAATGTCGCGCTCTGCGTTCACTCCGTCAAGGCTGCCCCAGCCACGACCAGATGACGGGGACCGGCATAGCGGGCGCTGAGGATCAGTGGGGGAATCCGTTGCGCTTCACGCAATAGCGCCGCACCTGTTCGGGGGCGAAGTCGTGCCGGCAGCCGAGACCGAGAGGCACGGCTCGCTTTTTGGCTCGCTTCCTCGTGGACATTGACACCTCCCATGAGCATTACGAATCGAAGGCAGACGCCGTGGCGCCGGTCAACTGCTCGAGTGGCGACTCACCTGACCCTGCTTCCCGTAAGGGACGCGAGCCCCTCGACGACCAGGCGGGCGAGATGGTTAGCGATGGAAAGCTTCAGCGCGCGGTGCAGTACGAAGCCGCGAGCGACGGCGCCGATCAGACGGACCCAAGGACGTAGTTCTGTGCGCCGGATTTCGCGCGGGTAGGGATGAGCCCGCGGCCACGCCGGCGTGGCTTCAACGACGACGGTTCGCCAACCACTACTCCTGCTTATGGTCCGCAGCGCAGGGCTGCTGTTGGCCGGGCGTCTGACCTAGCCCTGCTACGACGGGCACAGCTTCACCCGATACAGCCGCACCGATGGCCCGGTCCCGCCCTCGAGGGGCGGCACCGGGCCGTCGTCGTGCTAGGTCCTGTCGGTCAGCCGCGGCCGCTGCGGGTGACGTCGTGCTTGAACGCCGGCCAGGCGGCGCCGCCGAGCGGGTTCGGGTACTGCCAGGCGAGCAGCGCCCCGGCCCGGCCGCCGGTGGGGGTGTCCGTCGAGACGATCACCGTGGCCTTGCCGTTGACGCTGGTCACCAGTGGGGCGGCGGCGAAGGCGTTGTAGACGTAGGTGTTGCCCGGCCAGCCGCGGTTGACCAGCTTCAACGCGCCGCGGTTGTAGGAGTAGACATCCAGCCACTGCTCGCCGCCGACCACGATCTCCTGCCGGCCGTCGTTGTTGACATCCGCAACCGAGGGCGTGGTGTGCAGCCAGTGCGGGCAGCCGTTGAAGTTGTCGGCCACGCAGGTCAGCGCGGTCACCTGGCCGGCGCTGTTCATGATGTACATCCGGCCGTCCTCGCCGATCTCGATGACCTCCTTGTGGCCGTCGGCGTCCAGGTCGGCCACCACCGGCGAGCCGGTCGCGTTGGCGCTGATGGCGACGGGCCACCCGGGCAGCGCCGCGCCGTTGCGGCCGGTGTAGGCGTTGACGACGTGGCCGCCGTCCATCGGCTGCTTGCCGCCGTCGTACATGGTCGCGTTCATGTTGCCGGTCCCGACCACGACGTCGAGCCAGCCGTCGCCGTTGAGATCCGCGACCGCCGGGGTCGACCAGACCACCTGGTGCGAGACGAAGCGCGGCCAGCCGGGCTGGATTGCGCCGTTGTTGCGGATGACGGTCACGAAACCGCCATAGCTGTTGAACCGGGTGCGGCAGTACTGGCCCGGGGCGCCGTCGCAGTCGTAACCGAAGATGATCTCCGGCTTGCCGTCCTTGTCGACGTCCGCCACCGCCGGCGAGGACCACGACGTGTCCTGCAGGTGCAGCGGGAAGCCCGGCAGCTCGGGGAAGCGGGTGCCGTTCCACCGCGAGGACCAGACGTGCAGGTACTGGTCCCAGCCGGTCTCGACGACGTCGAGCACGCCGTCGCCGTTGATGTCGGCCACAGCGGGCGTGGCGAAAGCGCCGTTGTTGTTGGTGCCGTTGCCGATCCGCACGTGGAAGGGGGTCGCGTGCGTCTTGGGCGTGACCGCCCAGACGTCGCCGAGCGTGTTGGTGACGACCACGTCGAGGTTGCCGTCCTTGTTCAGGTCGACGACGACCGGTGAGGACTGCACGGCCCCGGCTCCGGTGTAGAACGACCAGCGCAGGGCGCCGGTGGCGGCGTTCGTGAAGCGCACCCAGCCGTCGCTGTAGCCGGCGGCGACGACCGGCCCGTCACCGTAGAAGTCACCGACTGCGGGGCTCGCAAAGTGCTCGTTGGTGATGCTGTGGAATGCCGCGAAGTTCGGCGTCCGGGCGTTGTAGATCTTTGCGATGCCCGGTGCGCTGCCCGGGACGTACTGGGGCGGCAGGACGGGCCCGCACGCTGCGGTGGCGATGGCGACCGCGCCTGCGGTCAGGGCGAGCGATGCGAGACGACGCACGAGGAGAACTCCGACGGCCGGGAACGAGGGTCACTCTCAGCATCGGCACTGCCCGCATGCGTCTGAAGCGACGCCTGTCGGCCTGGAGTCCTCCCCAGGTTCAGGTTGGCTCAGCGCGGCGCTCAGGGAGCTGCGTGCTCCGCCACAGCCTCGGCGGCGCGCTCGTCGGCGGCTTCCTTCCGCCCGAGCCGGCCCGCGACCCGGCGCCCCAGTCGGATACCAGGCTGCTCCACCGCACGGTAGGTCAGCTCGGAGACGAGGACGGAGACCGCGACGCCGACCAGCAGGTTGCTCCACCGTGCTCCGGCCGAGCGGCCGGGGAGCCTCGGCAGGACCTCGAGGACGACTGGGTGCACGAGGTAGAGCGAGTAGCTGATCGTCCCGAGGCGGACGAGCGGGCGGGGGAAGCGTCGGTGGCGGAGCAGCAGCGCGAGGCCGAAGATCAGGTAGGCCCCGGCGAACGTCTCCAGCTCCGGGTGCCACCAGTCGACGGTGGCACCGGTCAGCGGCTCGCGGTGTGGACCGACCTGCACGAGCAGGCAGCAGGTGACCGCAAGCAGTGCTCCGCCGAAGACCCATGCCGCGACCCGCCCGCTCACGTCGCCCACCGTCCAGCGGTGCATGACGGTGCCGGTGAACATGGAGCCGAACAGCAGGGCGCTGAACCACAGCGGGTCGGGCCGGTTGAGCACCGTCGGGACGAGCAGGGCGCAGAGCAGCACCGCGGCCGGGCGGTGCCGCGGCTCGACGCGGCCGACGACCGCCAGGGCCAGGCCCATGGTCGCCGCGGCAGCGAGCATCCAGCCCGGACGGGTCGGGTGGGTGATCAGGTAGGCGGGTACCCACGAGCCCACCACGACCGCGCCGACCAGCAGTGCGGTCGCCATGGGCACGGAGCTACGGTGTCTGCCGACCAGGAACAGCAGCGAGACAATGACGTAAAACGCCATCTCGTACGCAAGGCTCCAGGAGGCCCCGATCACGAGCGCTGGCGCGCCGGCGTGCGGAAGCCGGAGGAACTGCTGCACCGACGTCAGATTCGCGACGGTGCTGAGGGCGGGCTGGGCGAGGTAGTCCCGGTCGAGCGGGAAGCGCCGCAGCGGCGAGACGACGAGCGCGTGCAGCAGCAGGGCGGCCGCCACCGCCGTCCAGTACAACGGAAACAGGCGGAAGAATCGTCCGACCCAGAAGCGCCGCAGGTCGTGGTGGCGCTCGAGGGAGGCCGGGATGATAAAGCCCGAGCAGAGGAAGAACAGCAGGACGCCGAGCTCGCCCGGCCGGATGACGCCCTCGGAGAACCGGAAGTAGGAAAACCAGCTCCGTTCCGCGAAGTGCTGGGTGGCGACGGTGAGGGCTGCGATTCCGCGCAACGCGTCCAGAAATTCCAGCCGTCCGGCCCGCAGGCTGCCGGCGGCCACAGACGGCGTCGAGTCCGCGCCCACCGCCGTCGAGCCCGACGAGGTTGTTGTCGTCGCGATTGTCACCTCCCCACCCGTCCACTCTGCCGCCGGTGCGTCCTACGAGGATGCCCCATCCGCCGACCCCGGGCGCGTTGCGGCGCGGCGCGAGGTGGCACGAACGGCACCGGACGATGCTGGTACTGGTGGCCGCTGCTCTCGCCGCTGCCTTCGTGAGTGTGAACGGATGACCGTTGCAACCGTCGCTGCCCAGTCAACGTGTCAGCAACGGAGTTCCCGCCTAGGGGCATGGGACTACGGTGCGCCGATGTCACCCGAAGGAGGACACCGCGGGTCTTGATCTGACACAGGATGCGATGGGTCTGGCGAATGCCATGATCGAGCCGTTCAACCGTCGCGACTTCGACGCCATGCTCGCCATGGGGGGCGGACAGGTCGACTACCCCGATGTGGCTCTGGGTCAGCAAATCACCGACCCAGACGGCTTCAGGCCGGCCCTGCAGGCGTGGGTGGTGGCTTTCTCGGACCTGCGCGGCACCATCACGTCGGCCGCGCGCGACGGTGACCTTCTCGCGTACGAAGTCCGATTCGACGGCACCCACGACGGGCCGCTGCAGACTCCGATGGGCGAGTTGCCAGCCTTCGGCCGGCCCTGTCTCCACCCGCACCGCGTTCTCCGCTCGTCTAGCGGAGTCTCGCGTCGCGGAGGTGCGGGGACTACGGTGACCCTCTCTGCCTGCTCAGCCAGATCGGCGCCACACCAGCGAAGGGCGATTCGGCAGCACAAGCGCCGACGTCCACAAGGGGATAACTCCGGCGGTCAGCCGTTGGCCCATAACCGCGGCAGTCGGTCAGTGAGGCGTCGATGCCTTCCACCGAGCAGACGCTTTCGGGGTAGTCGCCCACCATCGTCGGCCCGGCGGCTCAACGACGCGGTCGCCGGTTTGCTGCTTGTTGCAGTGCTATTCCGATGATCCGCCGGTCGAGGAAAGCTGGGTCAACGAGCGACTGAGGGTGGGTTTCGTTTCAGCCTCAGATGCCTCGGGGTCGAGGACCTAAGGGTGGGTCTCGGCCCCACCATGCCGCCGCGGGCAGGCACGCGGGAGCGCAAGTGCTTCCGGCTGGTGATCGAGCGGGCCGTCAGCTCGCCGACGTGCCGGTGCTGGCCTTTATCCGACGGAACAGGGCG
>JAVEDQ010000496.1 GCA_030840885.1 Frankiaceae bacterium | reverse complement strand
GTCGATGGTGACGAGCTCGCCGTCGACGTCCTTGTACCCGACCTCGATGTCACTGATGGCGGTGTGCAGCAGCGGCGACCAGTTGACGAGGCGTTCGGCCCGGTAGATGAGCCCGGCGTCGAAGAGCTGCTTGAACACGGTGCGGACCGCACGCGACAGACCCTCGTCCATGGTGAAGCGCTCGCGAGCCCAGTCGAGCCCGTCGCCGAGTCGGCGCATCTGACCGAGGATCTTGCCCCCGTACTCCTCTTTCCATTGCCACACCCGGTCGATGAACGCCTCGCGGCCGAGGTCGTGGCGGCTGAGGCCCTCCTTGCCGAGCTCGCGCTCCACGACGTTCTGCGTCGCGATGCCGGCGTGGTCCATCCCCGGCAGCCACAGGGCGTCGTAGCCCTGCATGCGCTTGCGTCGGGTCAGGGCGTCCATGATCGTGTGGCCGAGGGCGTGACCGAGGTGCAGCGACCCGGTGACGTTGGGCGGCGGGATCACGATGGCGAAGGCCGGCTTGTCCGAGGCCGGATCGGTCTCGAAGACGCCGAGGTCCAGCCACCGCTGATAGGTCTCCCCCTCGACCGAGGCCGGGTCGTACTTGCTGGCCAGCTCCGGCGTGCCGCCGCGGGTCGTCTCCATGGGTGCAGCGGGTTGAGCCATGCCTGGAGAGTTTAGGGATGCCGCCAAGCGCATTTCCGGCTACAGAACGGTCGCCGGACCGCCGATCCTCCGTTGTCTGGTGTGCGGTGCCTTGTGTGCTGGTCCGCGCTGCCGATGGAGCCGGGAATGGTCGTGTTCGAGGAGGTCGAAGTGGCTCGAGGTAGCGCGAAGCTCGGCGGTCGTGGGCGGGGGCGTAGCGGCTCGGCCGAGGCGGTGCCCGAGCACGGGGACGCCGGCAACGCCGCGCCCAGTCCCGCTCGGAACATCCTGCCCGGGGAGCCGTTCGAACCGGCAGCCGTGTCCTTCGGGCACGGCGCCGACCCGCTCATGAACTCGGGCTGGGGTGCCGGCGGACCCAACTTCGACAACCAGGCCCCGCTCACCTGGGGCGCCGACCCGTCCACCGCTCCGCTGAACGGTTTCGGTGCGAACGGGCAAACACCCCCCGGCACGGATCCGCTCGACGCCCTGCAGCAGTACGCCGGCATGCCCGTCGGCGGCGGATACGGCGCGGCTCCGGCCCCCGACCCGACGCAGGTCTACCAGGGCTACGGCTCGACACCCACCGACGGCGGCTTCGCCGGCGGCGGCATCTTCTCCGGCGGCCACCCCGCCGGGCCCGGTTACGAGGCGGGTCCGCCCACCGAGAACACGCACCCGGCCGCCTTCGTGCCGCACCCTTCCGGGCCGGCCGACGCCGCCCCGCCCGCCTATGGCGAGCAGTCGTTCGCAGGACAGCCGTATCCGGGTCAGCAGTTCGAAGGCCAGCAGTTCGAGGGCCAGCAGTTCGAAGGCCAGCAGTACCAGCCGCAGTCGTTCGAGCCCCAGCCGTTCGAGCCCCAGCCGTTCCAGGGCCAGCCGTTCCAGGGCCAGCCCCACGAGGCGCAGCCGTTCGGTGGCCAGCCGTTCGGTGGCCAGCCGTTCGAGGGTCAGCCCCACTATGGGCAGCCCTTCCCGACGGCCCCGGCCGGCGGCTCCGCCTTCCCCGGGTTCGACCAGGCGCGCTTCGTCGAGCAGCTGCCCGGCGGCTCTGCCGATCCGCTTGACGTAACACCGTCCTCGACGGTGGTCCCCGGCTCGCCGTTGGACGGTTTCGCCGACGAGAGCGCAGGCAAGCCCCGCCGTCGGCGCGGGAGCTCGAGCCGCCGCGGACGTGAGTCCGGGCACCGCCCGTCCGACGTCGAGAACCGTTCCGACCTGGGCCTGGAGGCCTTCAGCGGTCCCGGGGCGACGCGGTCCGCCGGACCACGCCGCGCCCTAGGTGTGTTGGGCGTCGTCGCCGTGCTCGGCGTAGCCGGATTCGTCGGCTACACGCAGCTTTCCGGCACCGACGACAGCCTGAGCGGGAACGCTCCGGTCGCGGCCCCCCGGCCGGCGGTCACCCGCTACCCGCTGCCGCCCTCGCTGAGCGCGGGCAGGCAGATCTCGGCCGACCAGGCGAAGGCACTGACCACCAGCTGGACCGCTCTCGCGAAGTTGACCCTGCCCGACCTGCCGGCACCCCTGGCGGTGTCCGCCTACGGTCCTGCCGGCGCCAAGCCGACCACGAACGTCGTCGTCTACGCGCCCGGCCCGCAGGGGCAGGCCACGTTCGAGGCCCTCATCGGCAGCCTCAGCCGTACCGCCGCGGGCACCTCGACGACGGTCGCGAAGCCGGCGGCGAGCGGCGCGGCCGGCGGCGAGGTGATGTGCGGGTCCCAGACCGGTAAGGCACCCAGCGCGTGGTGCGCCTTCAAGTCGCCCAAGGGAGTCGGCTTCGTCCACGTCGACAAGACCGCGAAGGCGGACGTCGCAGCCGCCTACACCCGCGAGCTGCGGACCTTCTCCGAGCGCTGACGGGGCCGGCGTCCCCTAGGCTCGGACCAGTGAGCTCCCCGGC
>JAVEDQ010000482.1 GCA_030840885.1 Frankiaceae bacterium | reverse complement strand
TGGCCGCGCGGCCGAGCAGGTCGGGACGGTCGACGGTGATCTGCCGGTCGAAGCGGCCCGGACGCAGCAGCGCCGGGTCGAGGATGTCCGGGCGGTTGGTCGCGGCGATCAGGATGACCCCGGTCTTCGCGTCGAAGCCGTCCATCTCCACGAGCAGCTGGTTCAGCGTCTGCTCGCGCTCGTCGTGCCCACCACCGAGGCCGGCGCCGCGGTGGCGGCCGACCGCGTCGATCTCGTCGACGAAGATGATCGATGGTGCGTTCGTCTTGGCCTGCTCGAACAGGTCGCGCACGCGGCTCGCGCCGACGCCGACGAACATCTCGACGAAGTCGGAGCCGGAGATCGAGTAGAACGGCACGCCGGCCTCACCGGCGACCGCCCGCGCGAGCAGCGTCTTACCGGTACCGGGCGGGCCGTAGAGCAGCACGCCCTTGGGGATCTTGGCTCCGACCGCCTGGAACTTCGCGGGGCTGGCCAGGAACTCCTTGATCTCCTCGAGTTCTTCGAGCGCCTCGTCGGCACCCGCGACGTCGGCGAAGGTCGTCTTCGGTGTGTCCTTGCTGACCAGCTTGGCCTTGGACTTACCGAAGTTCATGACCCGGCTGCCGCCGCCCTGCATCGAGTTCATGAAGAACAGCAGCAGGCCCACGATGAGCAGGATCGGGAGGAAGTTGATGAGCAGCGACAGCAGGATGTTGCTCCCGCCGACGGTCACCTCGTAGTTGACGTTGCGGTTCTTGAGCGCCCCGGCGAGCTGTTCGCCCTGACCGGTCGCGTAGGAGGCGGCGTACTTCTTGCCGTCGTTGAGGTCGACCTCGATGCGCTGCTTGGAGTCGAGGATCTTCGCCTTGGTCACCTGACCGGCGTCGATCTGTGTCTGGACCTGGTTCAGCGGCTCTTTCTTGTAGTCGCTGGCGCCACCGAACAGCGTGGGGGAGAGCGCCAGGAGCAGCAGGAATACGAGCAGCCACAGCACCCAGCCGCGGAAGAAGCGCTTACGGTTCATCGATCTAGGGCGCCCGGGCAAGGCACCCCGTCCTCCTGACGTCTCGACTGCCCGAAGGCGAGTGACCAGACTAGCGCCATCAGATGCACATGGTGGGCATGCACCGGGGGTGCAGGCCGGTCCGTATCACCCGCCAGTCCAACAACGAGCGGGAAAACACGCCTGTTCCGTGCCTGACCCATCGGCAGCGCGACCCCGGTCACGAGCACGGCCGGTGACGAGAGTACGGCCGGTGACTCACTGGTCACGAACGGGTGGCACGGCCGTCAGGCGCGCGGTCCGCCCGCGTCGACGGCGGCCTGGGTGAGCATCCCGATGTAGGGCAGGTCGCGGTAGTGCTCGGCGTAGTCGAGGCCGTAGCCGACGACGAACTCGCTGGGGATGTCGAAGCCGACGTAGCGGACCTCGATGTCGACCTTCAACGCCTCCGGCTTGCGGAGCAGCGCGAGGACCTGCACCGACGCGGGGTTACGGCTGCCGAGGTTGCGGAGCAACCAGCTCAGCGTCAGCCCCGAGTCGATGATGTCCTCGACGACCAGGACGTCCTTGCCCTCGATGGAGCGGTCGAGATCCTTGAGGATGCGCACCACCCCGGAGGACGACGTCGCCGAGCCGTAGCTCGAGACCGCCATGAACTCCATGGTCGCCGGCACCGTCAGCGCCCGCGCGAGGTCGGCCATCACCATCACCGCGCCCTTGAGGACGCCGACGAGCAGCAGTTCGCGGCCGGCGTAGTCAGCGTCGACGACGCGGGCGAGTTCGGCCACCTTGGCGGCGATCTGCTCCTCGGTGACCAGTACGGAGTCGATGTCGGGGTGATCGCTCTTGGAGGGGCGGGCCAGGGTCGGCGGTGCGTCGGCCGAGTCGACGTCCAGCCGTCCCCCTCGGCCAACGGCGTCACGCGCGAGGTCGCTCATGGCGAGGTGCCCTTCGGCTCGGTCGGCAGACCTGCGCGCGGATGCTCTTCGGCCCTGTCCGGTACGAAGCTGATCCTGCCATCCCGCCGCGTCGCCGCCAGCCCGCCGGGTAGCGACAACGGCCCCTGCCCCCGCCAGCGGGTGACCAGACCGTCGACGGCGGCGATGTGTGCGGCGGAGAGGTCGGTCGGCGGGCAGCCGGCGCGGAGCGCGGCCCGGCGCAGCACCCGGGAGCGCACGGCCGGTTCGAGGCGGCGCAGTCCGTCGACAGTCAGCCCCTCGACGGCAAGAACCTCCGTGCCGGCCTCTGCCCGGTCGGCGGCGGCGTCCAGCGCGTCGGCGTCGTCGCGTAGCAGGTCGGCGGAACGCGCGAGGGCGGGGACGGCTCCGGGCCCGAGTACCTCGGTCAGCACGGGCAGCAGTTCGGTCCGCACCCGGCTGCGGAGGAACTGCGGGTCGTCGTTCGCCGGGTCGTCCCAGACGTCGAGGCCGACCACCCGGCAGAACTCCCGGGTCTGCTCCCGACGCAGGCCGAGCAGGGGGCGTCGGAGCAGGCCGTTGACCGCCGGCATCCCCGCGAGCGAGCGGCTCCCGCTGCCGCGGGCCAGGCGCAGCAGCACGGTCTCGGCCTGGTCGTCGAGCGTGTGACCGAGCAGCACCGCGGCGGCACCGTGCGCGACGGCGGCACCGAGCAGCGCGTCGCGGCGGTGCTCCCGGGCCGGACCCTCCTGGCGCGGGCTCGGAGCGTGCAGCACCACCGCCGGGTCCAGCCCGAGATTCCGGCCCTGCGCGGCGACCGCGGCGGCCCTCTCGGCCGACCCGTCGCTCCAGGCGTGGTCGACGGTCAGCAGACCTGCTCTAAGCCCGGCCCGGGGCGCTTCGAAGGCGAGTGCCGCCGCCAGGGCCGTGGAATCGGCCCCACCGGAGGCGGCGACGAGGACGAGCGAGGCGTCCGGTTCCGCGGCCAGAACCTCGGTGAGCGTCCGGCGCACCGCACTGCGGACCGCCGCGACAACCGCGGGCGGACCGGTCACCGGACAGACCCCGTCATGCCGGCTGGGCTCGGGTCAGGCGGCCGGGGCGCCGGTGTCGTTGCTGTCGCCGAGCACCCGAGCCATCCACGCCTTCGGGTCCGAGATCTCAGCCCGGGTGGGCAGCGTCTCCGGGGAGGTCCAGACCTGGTTGAAGCCGTCGACTCCGACCGCCTCGACGATCGCGCGGACGAAGGCCCCGCCCTTGCGGTACTGCTGCATCTTGAGGTCCAGGCCGAGCAGCCGTCGGACCAGCCGGTCCAGCGGTGAGCCGCCGTCGCGGCGCGCCTCGAAGGAGCGACGGATCGACGCGACCGTGGGTACCACCTGCGGACCCACGGCGTCCATGACCTGGTCGGCGTGGCCCTCGAGCAGGCTCATCAGGGCCTGCATGCGGTCGAGGACTTCGCGCTGCTGCGGGGTCTGGACGGCTTCGATGAGGCTGCCACCGTCCCGGCTCCGGAGGGCGGAGACGGCCGACTTCAGTCGCGCGGCGAGGGCCGAGGGGTCGAGGTCGGTGGCGTCGACGAAGGCGCCCACCTCGCTCTCGAGATGGCCCCGGAGCCACGGCACGG
>JAVEDQ010000444.1 GCA_030840885.1 Frankiaceae bacterium | reverse complement strand
CGGCCGCCGAGGGCACGCTCGGCGTCGACCTCGGCGACCGGCTCGGCCAGCAGGAACAGCCGCACCAGGACGCCGAGATCGCCACCGGTGTCGACCACCAGCCGAGCAGCTGCCGGCTCGCCGCGGGCCAGGGCTCGTTCGGCGACCGGTCCGAGCAGCTCGGCGACGCCGCTCGCGGTGTATCCCGCTGCCTCCAGCGCGGCCCGGAGGGGGTCGGCGGCCAGGGGAGAGGGAACCGGCGGGAGGGAGCTCACCCAGCCATGATCCCGTGCCGCGGGCCACGAGCGCGACAGGGCACGCCCGTCCTCGGGGAAACGGGTTACCGGGGGTAGCGGCCGCTCGAGCGGGGTACCGGGCGAGCGATGTCTACCAACGGCTCGGCCTCCAACGGCTCGGCACCAGCACCCTCGCAGTCGGCCCCGGGCCTGATGCGCGCGCATCCGGCTGCACTGTGGCTCCTGCGGCACGGCGAGAGCTCCGGCAACAAGGCCCGCGACGAGGCGGAGGCCGACGGCCGGGCGGTCATCGACATCGCCGAGCGCGACATGGATGTCCCACTTTCCGACCTGGGGCGGAGCCAGGCCCACTCCGTCGGGCAGTGGGTCGCCGAGATGACCTCCGACGGCGACGAGCAGCTGCCGACCGTGGTGTACGTCTCGCCCTACCTGCGGGCGGTCCAGACGGCGGAAATCGCCCTGCAGGCCGCTGGCCTCGGCGACCTGCCGCGGATCGTCGACGAGCGGTTCCGCGAGCGGGAGTTCGGCATCCTCGACGGGCTCACCATCCGTGGCATCCGCGAACGCTTCCCGGAGGAGGCCGACCGCCGGGCGCGGCTCGGCAAGTTCTACCACCGGCCGCCGGGCGGGGAGAGCTGGGCCGACGTGGCACAGCGGGTCAGGTCGGCGCTCACTGAGATCGGCCGGGAGCATGCGGGGGAGCGGGTGCTCATCGTGGCCCACCAGGTGGTCATCCTCCTGGTCCGCTACGTGCTCGAGCGGCTGTCGGAGGCGGAGATCCTCGAGATCAGCCGGGCCGAGGAGATCGCGAACTGCTCACTGTCACGCTTCGACTGGGACGGCGCCGAAGGGTCCGACGGCAAGGCCGCAACTGTGACCCTCCAGGCATGGAACGGGACGAGTCCTCTTGACGAAGAAGGGGAGGTGGTCACGAGTGACCCCGACATCCCAGCAGGACCCCGCTGAGGGCGGCACCGCCGCCGCCCCCGCCGTCATCACCCCCTCGATGCTGCGCGACTGGCCCCTTCCGCAGCCCGGCAGCTGGGCCGGCAAGGACGTCCGCGGCCGGGTGCTCGTCGCCGGTGGTAGCCAGTCCACCCCCGGAGCCGTCCTCCTCGCCGGAGTCGCCGCGCTGCGCGTGGGCGCCGGCAAACTGCAGATGGCCACCGCAGAAACCGCCGCCACCGGCATGGCGATCGCCGTGCCGGAGTCGGGGGTCGCAGGCCTCCCGCTCGACGAGAACGGTGCCCTGGGCGCGGAGGCGGGCAAGCACGTCGCCGACGAGGCCGGCGGGATGTCGGCCATCCTGCTCGGCGTCGGGATGACCGATCCGGACGCGACGCGCCAGTTCCTGGAAGCAGTTCTGCCTGGGGTCGAGGACGAAACCGCCCTCGTCCTCGACGCGCTCGCGCTCACCTGCGGCGCGATCAGCAAGGACTCGCTCGCCCGCTTCGGCGGTCGCGTCATCATCACGCCGAACGAGGCCGAGATGGCCCGCATCCTCGACGACGTCGGCAGCGACACCGACGCCGAGCAGGCGTCCGTGCTGGAACTCGCCGCCGAGGTCGCCGCCACCCTCGGGGTGATCGTCGCCTACGAGGGCATCGTCGCGACCCCGGACGGCCGCTGCTGGCGCGACGGCACCGGCAACGCCGGGTTGGGCACCTCCGGCTCGGGCGACGTGCTCGCCGGTGTCGCAGTCGGTCTGCTGGCCCGCGGCGCGGACCCGGCGCAGGCCGCGGCGTGGGCCGTGCACCTGCACGGCTCGGCGGGCGACGCCATGGCCGCCACCGTCGGTCGCCTCGGTTTCCTCGCCGGCGAGCTGCTCGACCAGGTGCCGCGCATCCTCGCCTCCCTGGAGGTCTGACCCGCTACGCCGACGTCTGGCCGTGGGGTCGGACGCTCGGTGGCGCCACGGAACGGGGACTCGCCTCCTGGTCGTCCTCCGGCGGCCGCCGGACGGCGAGTTCCCGTAGCGCCGCCACCTGCGCCGCGGTGCCCATCCCGATGAGCACCTGGCCGGCTGCCAGCCGGGTCTGCGACGCCGGGTTGGTGAGGAAGGTGCCGTCGAGGCCACGGACCGCCAGCAGCTGGGCTCCGGTCCTGTCCCGGACGCCTGCCTCGGCCAAGGTCTTGCCGGCCAGCTCCGCGCCCTCGGCGACCCGCGCCTCCTCGATGCGGATCTCGAGCGAACCGTCGTGCATGACCACGTCGAGGAAATCCATGATGTGCGGCTGCACCGCGAAAGCGGCCATCCGGTCACCGCCGAGGCGCTGCGGGTTGACCACGCGGTCGGCTCCGGCGCGCACCAGCTTCGGTTCGGAGGACTCGGTGCGCGCCCGGGCGATGATCGTCAGGTCGGGACGCAGTGCCCGGCCCGACAACGTCACGTAGACGTTGTCGGCGTCGGTCTCGAGCGCCGCGACCAACGAGCTCGCCCGCAGGACACCGGCCTTGCGGAGCACCTCGTCGTCGGTCACATCGCCGGCGACCGACAGGTACGGCAGGTCGACGAGCCGGTCGGGATTGCGGTCGACGACGACCACCGGCGTCCCGTCCCGCGCCGCGTACTCGCCGCACGC
>JAVEDQ010000440.1 GCA_030840885.1 Frankiaceae bacterium | reverse complement strand
TCTGCTGCTCGAACTGCCACAAGAAGCGGACGAACATGCGCGCTGACACGTGGCGCCAGAAGGCCTTCTTTGCAACTCACAAGACCGATTGATGTGTGGGCCGTGTCCGGCTCGAACGGACGACTCGCGGATTAAAAGTCCGCTGCTCTGCCAACTGAGCTAACGGCCCGGCGTATGGGAACAACCATAGGGACAAGGCAGAGAACTAGTCGAGGAACAACCTCCTTAGGTGTGCCCATGCTCCCAGCGTAGCGACCTGATGCGGCACCCGTGGAGGGCAGGCTACGACGGCGTCGGGCAGGGCGCGTCTGCGGACGTCGTTCAGGATGACGACGATGCTGTCGACCTGCTCTTCGCTGAAGATCATGTCCGGGCCTTGGGGCGCGTTGTCGGTGAAGGGCGACTCGTAGAGAGCGCTCACCTCAACGACGCCGTTGGCCGTGGGGTGCTCGACGATCAGCTGGACGAAGTGGAGCTGACGGCTCGAGAGGCCTCGGTCGGTGAGGTACCGGTCGAACGCTGCTGTCGCTGCCTCCCCGGTCGAAGCCGACCACGGATCTGACGAACAGTCCCAGGCCGTGCGACTCCTCACGTGCCCGGGCGATCTCGATTTCGGTGCCGGAGCCGGACTCGAGCAGCATCTGTCCAGCGACGTGAGGTCGTCGGGTGTCAGCTGGTGGTTGCGGCGTAGCCGCTGCGCGACCGCGCCGGCGGACGCGATGTGCCGGGTCAGCTGCTCGCCCTGCTCTCTCAAAGGTCGGAGCTGCCGGCGCGCCAGCGGCAGGTGCACTCGGCGACCGCGATGGCCGGGTACCGGTAACTCAGATGACCGGTCGACCGGGCGGCCCTGTACAGCGCGTCCTCCGCCGGTCCGTCCGGCGGGAACTCGGCAGGGTCGGTCACGACGGCTTCGCGAGGATGCCGGCGACGGTGGCGGCCAGCACGGTGAAGCGTTGCTCGTGCAGCGGCCCGAACCAGCCCAGGCGCACCGCGATCTCGGCCCCGCCGGTCGACAGCACGCCGGCCTCCTCGAGCGCGGCCGCGCCGGTCTCTGCCCAATGCCGCGTCGTCCGCTCCCCGCCGGAGCCGGGTCGCAGCCGCCGCGAGCGAACGCAGCGGTGCCCCCGCGTCGTTGCCGCACGCTTATCCGCCGTGCCGGCTCGTTAGCACCGTCGGCGGCGGCAACGGGTCGTTGGTCGTAGTCCCAAGGTGCTATGGCGGGGTGCCCCAGTTAGCCAGTGCTATGTAGTCCCCGAGGACTAGGAGAAGTCCATGCTGCGCATGATGTCACTGGCTGTGATGGCCGTCGCCACCGCCCTGGCCGCGTTGCTGCTCGTTCCGGCGAACGCCTTCGCCGTCACCGTCGACCGGGCCCAGCTCATCGGCGGCCAGCTCCGCCTCGACGGGAAAAATGCCGCCCCTGGCCAATTCGTCATGGTGGAGTCGGCCTCCAGTGCGGCCGGGGCCCGCTCCGACTCCTCCGGTGCATACCGCGTCCAGGCGACCAATTTCCGCTCCGACGACTGCAAGGTCGTGGTCCGTGATGGGAAGACTCCGATTGCCACTGTGGGCCTGGCCGGCTGCACCCCAACTCCGGCCACCCCCTCGAGCCCCCCGCCGCCGCCCACCGGCAGCTGCGTCATCACGCCGCAGGCTCCAGCCACCCGCGCTCTCGGCGTGGCGACCGCCTTCGACCTCGCCACCACCGGCTGCGACAACACCACCGGGCCGGTTCAGTGGGCACTGCTGTCCGGACACATCCCGACGGGCATGGTCGGCCCGTACTTCCAGGGTCAGACCGGCGGACATCTCATCGGCACCCCGACCGTCCGCGGCACCTACTCGTTCATGTTGCAGGTGACCGACTCCCTGGGCGCGACCGACGCCGAGACCTTCACCATCACGGTCACCTGACATCCGCAGGCCGGGGGCAGCCTCGTACAACCGCTGCCACCTTCCGGAAACCGCTCGACCCGTAACAGAACGGGCGGAGGCGGCGGCAGGGCCCAGTCAAAAAGCCGGCGGGGCCCTGCCGTCCCGACGCCGGTCATTCTGAGCTGCGGCCGGCGCGTCACGGTTACCTGAGGCTTTTGATCAGCAGGGGCGTACGTAGCCCTCTAATCCAAGAAGGTCTCGCCCACCGCGGACCAGGGCTCGACCCGGGTCAGGATGAGCAGCTCCCCGTCGTAGTCGACGAGCCCCGGCCCGGGCGAGGCAGCCGTCGGTCCTTGTCGCCCCAGTCGACGGCGACCATCGCGCCAGCCTGCAGAACCAACATCACCTGCCCAGGCCGTTCGGTCCCCGTGCCCGTCTCCCCACGTCGCGACGAACGCATCGAGGCAGCGAGGTGCCGCTCGTGCGCGGTCGGTCATCAGCAGACCCGGTCACGCAAGCGCGACCTCGGCCCGGTTTTCCTGCTCGGGAACGAGCCGCGATCTCGAAGTCGCTGCCCACGCGCGCCTTGGCCTGGAAGCGCTCCCAGTTGGTCCCGGGGTGACGCCGCGGAGCTCGACGATCGACCCTTCTCCGATCTCGTCGGCGAAGTCCGAGTAGATGGCGCTCGGCGAACCCGCGTGCGGCAAGGTCACGACCGCGTCCTCCGGCGGCGCCAGGTAGAGCCCGACGACGTCGTGAACCTTGGCGACCAGCTCCGGGTCGGTGGAGAACTTGAACGTCTCCGACCGCCACGGCTGCACCCGATAGTGCCGCCACGTCCGCAGCACCGTGTTCTGCGAGACCTTCAGCTCGTCGGCCAGC
>JAVEDQ010000395.1 GCA_030840885.1 Frankiaceae bacterium | reverse complement strand
CGGCCGGGCCGATCGACGGCGCCGGCCTGAGGGCCGGCGTGGTCGTGGACGGAGCGGTCGGGCCCGGAGCGGTCGGGGTCGGAGCTGCCGCCGTCGGCTTCGCGTCGCCGCACCCAGCAGCGAGGCTCAGGACGACCGCGGCAGCGCCGAGTACGAGCACCCGGGACGCGCCCGGTACGGGTCGTCCGGGCCGGCCTCGTGATGCGGTGCGTTCGCTCTGCACGACTCCCCCTCGACAGCTGGTGATCTGGACCGTTCCTGCTTCGTCGGCACCCGCGGGCGGGCGCCCGGGCTCAGCGGCCGCTGGCCCGGTAGTGCGCCGTCACCTGCGAGGGGGTGAGCTCCGTCGGGTAGACCGCGACCTCGTCGATGCTGCCGGCGAGGAAGTTGCTGCTGGGCTTGTTCGTCCAGCCGGCGAGGTTGTCCCCGCCGATCTTCCAGTAGCCGCTGTAGTTCCCGGCCGAACGGAAGCTCCGGTTGGCGGCGACCTCGGACCCGTCGACGAACAGGTGCATCCCGCCGTTGCCGAGCGTCGCGGTCACCTGGTGCCAGTTGCCGTCGTTGTACGTGCCGGCGGAGGCCACGGTGCGAGGGTTGCCGTTCGCGGTGACGCCGAAGACCAGGTGGCCGGCCTTGTCGAGGTAGACGTGCCGGTCGTAGGAGGACGACGGGCCGGTGGCGTTGTTGCCGAAGCCGACGATCTTCCCGCCCTTGGCGCTGGTCGACTTGAACCAGGATTCGACCGTGAAGGTCTGCGGGCCGGTCACCGCGTCGCGGGCCGAGACGGCACCGGAGGTGCCGTTGAAGGCGTACGAGCGGCCCGTGGTCTCCGACAGCAACGCCCCCGCGCCACCTGCGGTCACGCCTTGGTTGCCGTAGCCGTCGCCACCCGCGATCGAGTCGAAGGCGATGTTGCTGCCGGCCGGCTCCGCCATGCGCCAGTAGCGGTTCGCGCCGTCGGCCTGCACCGCGTTGGCGTAGGGCTTGTCGCTGCCGACGGTGACGCTGAGCGCCGTGCCCGGGGCCGAGTTGCCGTGCGGGTCGACCGCGTAGATCCGGTAGGTGTAGGTCTGCCCGGGGACCAGGCCGGTGTCGGTGAACGACATGGCCGCTCGTGACCACGGCTTGGAGGCCAGCGTCGTGGTGTAGATCGGCGCGGCGGTGTTGCCGTTGCGGACGAGCTTGTAGGTCAGCTGCTCGTTGTCACGGTCGTAGTTCGCCTGCCACGACACCTTCACGGTGCCGGCGGACGGCTGCGAGAACACCGGGGTGAAGGCGTTGCCGGCGTTCACCGGCGTGGTCTTCGACGCGACGGTCGAGGGCAGGGCCATGCGCACCAGACCCTGCTGGGCGACCCCGTTCACCTTCGGGAACTCGCCGGCCAGGACGATGTACCGGCCGTTGCCGGTGATGTTCCAGGCGGCCTGGTTCTGGCCGGTGACCGTGCCGACGGTCAGCGTCGGGTACCAGTGCAGCTGCGCGGGTGCCGGGGTGCCGGCCCAGTTCTTGTAGCTCGAGTACGGGGTCTTGCCCAGCGTGCCGGCCGCCGCGGCGGTGAAGGCGGTCCCCCGGTAGAAGGTCCACGGATCGGTCTGCGAGAAGCCGTTCGGGACGGTGCTGCACTCGTGCGAGTGGCCGACGACGTAGACGGCACCGCCGGTGGCGTAGGACGAGTAGGTGTCGCCGTGGCAGTCCTCGACCCAGTTCAGGGAGCCGGTGTCCGGGTCCGCGGAGAAGGTGCCCTCCAGGTTGCCGCCGGCCCCGAAGACGTAGCCCGTCCCGTAGATGGACGTGCCGTCGGTGGTGAGGCTGGTGATGGCGGCGTCGGCGCCCGCGTTGCGCACCGACGTGTTGGCGGCCCAGGGCAGCAGCGCCCCGGTGGTCGCGTCGACGGCGCCGAGCCCGTAGGCCGAGCTGCCGTTGATGTTCTTGAAGGAGCCGCCCACGATCAGGCGGGAGCCGTCCGGCGTCAGCACCATCGCGTTCACCGTCGCGTCGGCCGCCGGCGCCCAGGGCAGCAGCGCACCGTCCGTGGCGGAGACCGCGGCGAGCTTGTTGCGCGCCTCGGGACCGACGCCGTTGAAGTCGCCGCCGAGGTAGACGGTGCTCGTGGTGGCCACGACGCTGGTGACCGTGTACTGCGGACGGGGCGCGAAGGAGGCGACCAGCGCCCCGGTGGCGGTGTCGTAGGCGGCGACGCGGGAGCGCGACACCCCGTCCGCGGTGGTGAAGTCGCCGCCGACGTAGACGCGGGTGCCGTCCGGCGATGCCGTGACGCTGCGGACCTGGCCGTTGAGCGTCGGGGCGAAGGAGGTGACGAGGTTACCGGTGGTGATGTCGTAGGCGAGGAGGTTGTTGCGCACGGTCTCGTTCGTCCCGGCTGCGGCACCGGCGGGGCGCGCGGTGGTGAAGCTGCCGCCCGCGTAGACCGTGTTGCCGACGATCGCCTGCGACCAGACCACGCCGTTGACCTGGACCGTCGGCAGCACGTCGGTGCCGGCGGTGACGGGGGTGCCGGGAGCCGGTGACGTGTCGGCGACCGCCGGGGAGGCCGCACCCGCGACGAGCATGCCGCCGGCGATCAGCCCGACCAGCGCCACCGCCGCGCGCCGCCGCACCATTCCGCTTTGCACGGCTCCGCTCTGCACGTCAACCGTCATAAGACGTTCCCCTCTCGCACCCACGACCGCGTCCCCCGTACAACGCCCCCTTGCTGCGTTGTGTGACTCTGGGTGACGCCCCGAGCAGGGGGGTGACGGCTGCGTCACCCGCCGGCGCACCCGACGGGACCGGCTCGCTGAGCCGGACGGAGCAGCGCGGCGCGGCATCCGGCCCTCACGCCGAACGGCCGGACCGCCAGGTGGCGATCCGGCCGCAGGCCGAGGCAAGCGCGAGCTGCCGGACAGATCAGTTCTTGACGGTGACGCTCTTGGTCGCGGAGCCGACGTTGCCGGCGGCGTCGTAGACCTTCCACGTGATGCGGACGGGAGTGCCGTTGGCCAGGGCCGTGGTCCGGAAGGCGAACGCGTACGGACCGGGCCCGGTGTAGCTGGCGGACTTCGACGAGCCGAGGTACAGCTCGGCGCGGGTGACCGCCCGGTCGTCGACGGCCTTGGCCGTCAACGAGTAGGACGCCCCGCCGATCGTCGTGGCCGTGGCGACGGGGGTCACGATCGTGGCCGTGGGGGCCACGACGTCGGCGTTGTGCACGGTCGCAACCGCGGCGGAACTGCCGACCCGGCCGGCCGCGTCGAAGGCCTTCCACGTGATCGTGACGTTGCTGCCGTCGGCGACGCGCGTGGTGTCCAGGTTGAAGGCGTAGGGCCCGCCGCCGGTGTAGGCGCCGGCCCGGCTGGCACCGAGCCAGAGTTCGCTGCGGACGACGCCGACGTTGTCACGGGCGGTCGCCGACAAGGTGACGGTCTTGGTCAGGGTCGCGCCGGCGGCGACGTTGCCGGCGATCGTAGGGACGATGGTGTCCACGATCGGCGCCGGCGTGCTCGGCGTCGGGGTCGGGGTGGGTGTCGGGGTCGGTGTCGGGGTGACCGGCGTCGGGGTGCTCACCGCCGCCTGGCCGAGGCCCCAGCGGACGGCTCCGATGGCGACCGGGCTCGCCGGCACGCCGATCCCGGTCGCGACCGCGCTCGGCAGTACGGCACCGCCGGCGGTCAGCGGGCTCGTCGGGGCCAGCTCGTACCGGCCGTCGTCGGCGTTCAGCAGGTAGGGGTTCGCGGGGCCGACGGCGTCGGCGCTGCCACCGTCGAACCCGGACACGGCAGCA
>JAVEDQ010000321.1 GCA_030840885.1 Frankiaceae bacterium | reverse complement strand
TTGGGATGGCGTACCCGTGAAGGTGATCTTGCAGCCGGTCGACGTGAGTGATGGGGTATGGCGTCTTCGTACAGCGATGAGGAGAATGAAGCCATGAGCGGCCACGAGTTGGACGACGACCTCGCGGAAGCTGACGTGACGGAAGATGAGTTTGACCGCCGGATAGCGGTTGCTGAATCGGCCAACATCGTGAGCCGTTCGGGCATCCGCTGGGGCACGGCTGACGCTGCGGTGATCGTGTCTACCCTCGGCTCGTTCGAGATGACGGAGAGCCGCTTCCGTCCGCCCGGGCTGGTGCAGTTGCTTCCCTCAGTCCGCCGGGAGTCCCAGCCCTAGTCGCATGTCAGGCAGCTGCGCTTCGGGCACTGCGAGTCCGATACCGATGAGTGTGCAGCCGACGAACATGCAGTTGCGGAGCCCGATAGCGCCTATGAGCTGCGTGCGCTCGGGCGGTATCGGCCACAACACGGCTTCAGGCGTGCCGTCGAACCCGCAGCGGTTGAAGTGGACGTTGTCGACCACCGCAAGTATGGCGGGCCCGTGCACCTGACAGTTCTCGAACGTCAGGTCGCTGAGTAGGGCAGACGTCACGGCTAGATCCGGCAGCCGGATCAATGTGTTGCGGTAAACGCCACCGGGCGGGCGCATCGACTGCTCGCTCACGCCGCGATCTTTCCATGCGAGCCGCCTCTAGTCGCAGCGCGGCTGTAATGAAGTCGCGGCCAGCAGTTCGTCGCCCACGAGACGTAGGAGGTGAGGTCCCGGAGATCAGCGGTTGCGGAGCACCCGGACCAGCACGAGTACGGCGACGACGCCGACCGCGACGGGCACGAGGCGCTTCGCGACCGGCATGCCCGCGGTCCCGAGCAGGTCGATCGCCTCGGCCTGCTGCTGCGGCCGGGGGCGGGGCTTCGGTGGGGCACTCGGGGCGCTGCTAGGGGCACTGCTCGCGGAACCGTTCGCAGTGCCACTCGTGGAGCCGTCGACGGCGGCGCCGGCTCCGACCGAGCTGAGGCCGGTCGCCGGCAGCGGGGTCGCCGGGGCCGGGGCGGCCTGCTGCGGCGCGCCTGCGGGTGGCAGCGGTGGGGCGGCCGGCGTCGCGGGGGTGGCGCCGATCGAGGAGACCGGCACGGTCGATTCGGTGGCGGCCGGGGCCGGGGTGGCGGACGACGGCTGCTCCGACGGTGTCTCGCCCGACTCGTCGTTCTGCACCTCGGAGGCGAGGCAGTTGGCGAACTGGTCGATCAGCTTGCCGCTGACGTCGGCCATGACGCCGCGGCCGAACTGTGCCGGCTTGCCGGTGACCGCTAGCTCGGTGGTCAGCAGGACCTTCGTCGAGTCACCGTCAGCCTGCATGGATGCCTTGACGGTGGCCTTGGCGGTGCCGCTGCCGCGCGTCTCCTTACCGCTGGCGTCGATCGTCATCGAGTGGGTGGCCTCGTCCTTGTCCAGAAACGTGGCCTTGCCGGAGTAGGTCAGCATGATCGGGCCGAGCTTCACCTTGACCCGGCCGGCGAACGAGTCACCGTCGACGGAATCCAGGGTGGCCCCGGGCATGCAGGGCGCGATGCGCTCGACGTCCTGCATGACCTGCCAGGCCTGCTCCACCGGGACGGGGACGGTAAACGAGTTCTCGAGCTTCATGGGTCGCTCCTGATCGCTACGTGCGGGACTGCTTCTGACCGGCTTACGCGCCACTGGGTGAGATCGGCGGGGGTGTCCACGTCCGTCGGGTCCCCGATGTCGCCGCACTCGACGAGCACGACGGAGCCGGGGTCCGAGGCGCGGCGCTCAGCCAACCACCCGCGCGCGCCCTCGTCACCGGTGACCGCCGCTGCGACGTCGGCGAGCACGGAGGAGTCGAACAGCACGGGGTTGCGGGGGCGCCCGGCGTAGGAGGCGACGACGACGGGAGCAACCCCGGCGTGCCAGCGGTCGACGAGCCGGCGGACGACCGGCGCCGTGAGCCCCGGCTGGTCGACGACGGCGACGAGTACGGCACCGGCGCTGCCGGCGACCGCCGAGAGCCCGACGCGTAGCGACGACGCCTGGCCGGACTCCCACGCCGGGTTGTCCACGACCACCGCGTCCCCGAGCGACGCCCGGTGCCGCACCTGGTCGGCCTCGGCTCCCAGCACGACCGCGACTGGTTCGCAGCCGCCGTCGCGCAGCACCGAGGCCGCCCGGTCGACCAGCAGCTCATCGTCCAGTGTCACCAGAGCCTTCGGGTTGCCCATGCGGGTCCCGCCGCCCGCGGCGAGCAGCAGGCCCGCGCATCGGCGCGATCCGGAGCTGGTCACGGGGTCGGTCACGTCGTGGGCGCAGGGGCGAGCTGATCCGGGCGCACCTCGTGGATGCGACCGTCGGTCTGGGCCAGCGGCTGGCCGGTGCCGCCCCACCGGCGGGAGACGACCTCGGCGAGGATGGACACCGCCGTCTCTTCCGGGCTGCGTGCCCCGATGTCCAGGCCGATCGGCGAGGACATCCTCGCGATCTCCGGCTCGGTCATCCCGACCTCGCGCAGTCGCTGCAGCCGGTCCTCGTGGGTGCGCCGGCTGCCCATCGCCCCGATATAGAACGCGGGGCGGCGCAGTGCCACCTCGAGCAGCGGCACGTCGAACTTCGGGTCGTGCGTGAGCACGCAGATGACGGTGCGTGCGTCCGTCGCCGTTCGCTCGAGGAACTTGTGCGGCCACTCGCACACCACCTCGTGCGCGTCGGGGAAGCGCTTGCTCGTCGCGAACACGGGCCGTGCGTCGCAGACGGTCACGCGGTAGCCGAGGAAAACGCCCAGGCGGGCGACTGCGCCGGCGAAGTCGATGGCGCCGAAGACGAGCAGCTGCGGTGGTGGTGTGAAGCTCGAGACGAAGACGGCCACGTCGTCCAGGCGCCGCTCGCCGGCGGCCCCGTAGTGCCGGGTCGCGGTCTGCCCGAGCTCGAGCAGCCCGCGGGCGTCGTCGACGACGGCGACGTCGAGCCCCTCGACGCCGAGCGAGCCGGCCGTGCGATCCGGCCAGACGGCGAGCGTGGCCCCCACCTGCGCCGGGCCGGAGACCACGGTCGCCACCGCCACGGGTTCGCCGGCGGAGACCGAGGCGAGGACGTCCGGCCAGTCTCCTCCGGCCGGCAGCAGCGGTGCGCGGACCGGTTGGACGAGGACGTCGAGGATCCCGCCGCAGGTCAAGCCGACGGAGAAGGCGGCTTCGTCGGAGATGCCGTAGGTCTCGAGGACGGCTTCGCCGGTCTCGAGGACCTCGCGCGCCGACTCGTAGACCGCCCCCTCGACGCAGCCGCCGGAGACGCTGCCGACGACCTCGCCGTCGGCGCTGACCGCCATCGCCGCGCCTGGGTCGCGCGGGGCACTGCCTCGCACCCCGACGACCGTGGCGAGCGCGTACTCGGTGCCGCCGGCCTGCCAGGCCTGCAGGCGCTCCAGAATTTCACGCATGGTCGGCTTCACGCATGGCTGTACTCCTTCGCCTTGCCCGGCGCCGAGGAGCGGACGCCGGCGACGACGGCCGCCAGCCGTTGCAGCGCAGCGAGGCTGTGGCCCTCCACGAAATCGTCAACGTGCGGCAGCGCGGCGGCCATCCCGGCCGCGAGTGGCGCGTACCCGG